>CAYUAN010000088.1:0-14501 GCA_964442545.1 uncultured Prolixibacteraceae bacterium
GTTCTATTTTTAAATAATATTTCAAAATTCAATTATTAGTCCGTGAATTCAGGGTTTTTTGTTCGCATGACGACCAACGATTGAATATACTGACCGGTCAGTATATATCCACTATATGTTTTGTCCTTATTTTATTATAAATCAATATTATCCATAGGATTCTCAATCCGGTCCAGTCCCTTATTGGTAATATGTGTGTAAATTTCGGTTGTTTTAATTGATTCATGTCCCAAAAGTTGTTGAATATACCGTAGGTCTGTCCCTTGCTCCAGTAAATGAGTGGCAAATGAATGTCGTAAACTATGTATCGTCGCATTCTTTTTTATCCCTGCTTTGGCAACTGCTTTGCGCATAATCTTTTGTACACTCGCGGCAGAGTAGGGGCCTCCATTCGTTCCTTCAAACACATACTCCTTTGGTCGGTATATTTCCAAATACTCCCGTAAAACTATTAAAAATTTTGTTGATAATAACGTAATTCGATCTTTTTTTCCTTTTCCTGCATTAATTCTTATAATTCCCCGGTTTTCATCTATATCTCGCAAGCGGAGATTTAAAATTTCGCTTAAACGAAGGCCGCCGGAATAGGCAAGCATTAGAATGCTTTTATGCTTTATGTTTTCTATGGTCTTTATGAGTAAGCTTACTTCTTCTTTGCTTAAAACTACGGGTAATGTTTTTTCCTTTTTGGGACGCTCCACAAAATAAAACTTTCGTGGACTACCCAAAACGCGCTCATAATAATATTTGATTGCATTAATCGATTGATTCTGGTAAGAGCGCGAAACACGACGTTCGATTACTAAGTAACGCATAAAAGCCAATATCTCTTTTTCACTAATCTCATGGAGCTCTTTTGAATTATAATAATTTATAAACTCCTCAAACATACTGACATAGATTTTAATCGTGTTTTCGCTATAGCGCTTTAACCTTAAACTCTCAATATAATTCTCCGGACATTTTCTGTAATTTAAAACATCGCCCGCCCCGATTCGTTTCTTAATATGTGCCTTTTTCGATTCGAAATATTGAAGCTCCCATCCGTTTTTCGTGCAAAATGACTGAAGCTCACGCATCACATAATCGGATTTGACGGTCGTCCACCATTTGTTTTTTATATCCCAATTACTATAGGGAAAACTTTTTATAAGGCCCTTTAATTCATTATCATAGCGAAAAATTAATTTTATCCGTCCTTTGATATGCTCGTGTATTTGTAATATCTTAAGTTGCTTTTCCAATGCGGCTTTGCCATCATCCTGTTCACTGTTTTGAATCCTTTCTCCAAAATAGTTCTTGATTTTAATAGCATTTTCCTTGGTTTTGGAAATAATCCATTGTTTGTTTGCATTGTCCCAACTATAATATTTCATGCTCTTTAATAATGCTATATCGCGAATATCTTTTGGAAGCCGGATTAAAAATTTACTCTCTGTTTCGGATATGAAAACTTTATTTTCATTCCCTGGTCTGTTTTCCATATCCCAAACCAGTTGAGGAAATAAAACCGTTAATTGGTTTATAACCCGATTGTTGTCGGGTAATATCCATGCCATGCTTGGTGTGTCCCACTGACTTTCTTCAATTTGATTAATATTTCTGGACAGGCCTTGCTCATACGAAACAAAAACAGCAATCTTGCTTTCAGACTTGATGGTAATTCTTTTTAACATAAAAACAGGTCAGTATATTCTCATTATTTTGGGAATAAAGTTACCAAAAAAATTGATTCATAAATGAAAAATATCAGGTTAGCAGCAAACTAAAATTCTGTAATTTTGTTTCTATTAATGAAAATAGCCGGTAAATAAGTTTCCCCGAAAAACATTGGCTTTTAATATATTCAATAATGTCTGATTCATTTGGGTACCTTTAAGAAATATATAAAGCGTCTGGCGATTGGCTTACTTGTTTTGATATTGCTTATCAGTGCCTTATACTTGTCGGTATATATTCCTTTTGTGCAAAAGAAAATCGTTTCCTTTATCGAGCAAAAAGCTTCCGAGGCCCTGGATGCCGAGGTAACGGTGGGTTATTTCAAGCTGGGCTTCTTTGCCGATATGGAACTGGAGCGGGTGCAGGTGATTAATGCGGGCGATACGCTTTTGCAACTGCAACAACTGCAAGCCGCATTGGAATTTCGCCCTTTGTTCGATCACAAAGCGGTATTGAGCCGGGTGGAGTTAAGCAATCTGAATGCGGATATCTATCGCCTGATTCCCGATGATGACAGCGCGCAGGATGCGGAGCCGGAACAGCCGGCTGATACCTCCGCCGCCTGGGAAGTGGAAGTCAGGGAAATGCTGGTCTCCGATTCGTATTTGCTGTTGTACGATTCCACCGATATGATGGATTTACGTATTGATATCGGCGCCTTGCGAGTGGAAGATTTACGGATCGACAGTTTTGTCTATACGGCCCAATATGTATCCATACACAATACAAAGGTTTCTTATGTCTCTCCGTACATTCCTGATTTGGAAATCGATACCACGCCCATTTTTTTTGTTTTTAAGGCGGCCGGAGCCGATCTGTATAATTCGGAGTTTTATTATAACGATAGTTTGATGACTTTTCGCACCGGAGGGCGGCATTTGAGTACTTCCGGTTTCGCTCTG
The DNA here is from genome assembly GCA_964442545.1 of uncultured Prolixibacteraceae bacterium. Taxonomy (GTDB): domain Bacteria; phylum Bacteroidota; class Bacteroidia; order Bacteroidales; family UBA1556; genus UBA6267. Next base: position 2,622 of record CAYUAN010000088.1, read on the forward strand.
GATGTGGCGGACGAAACCGTGGACTTTACCGAAATCACGCTGAACGAGTCCTACTACCGCATGATTTTTATTAATGACACCCTGGATACTGCCGACGGCGGTTACGATTGGAAAGTGTCCAGCGAGCGGGTAAGGATGCAGCAATCGGAATTTATGTACGATATCCAATATAAGCCCGAGCATCAGGACGAATTCGATTACAATCATATCCACTTGTACAATATCGACGGGAATGGCAGTAATCTGTTCTGGTCCTTTAATAAATTGTATATCCGTTTGAATGAGATGGCCTTTAACGAAAACAAACGGGTGGATGTTTTAAGTGCTTCCGGCGATTTATATATGGATGACGATATCGCCCGTTTTACGGATTTTAAGGTGAAAACATCGCGCAGCAATATCAAGCTGAATTTATTGGCGGGTTATGATTTATATAATTTCGAGTTTCGCGAAGACCGCCCTTTGAATATGCAGTTGAAAATGGAAATGCAGGATTGGGGTGATTTGGACTATTTCGCGGGAACTGCCCTTACGGAAACGGAAGATTACCGGCGTATAAAAGACAGAGACTGCCGGCTTGATGTGGCGCTACAAGGCACTATGGATTCGCTAAATACGCGCATTGATGCCGAATATAACCGGGGGGCAAAATTAAGTGCCCGAACGAAGTTTAGCGGCTTGTCGAGCGGGCAGATATCCTACGATGCCCAGGTGGACGAGATGCAATTGCGCAAAAGGGATATCGCTTTGTTTGTAAACGATAGCGCTACCCTGGCCAATTTGCCGCGGCAAATGCATTATAGCGGAACCGTGGCGGGAACGGACAAAAGCATTCACCTCATCGGGCTACTTAATTCTGATTACGGTAAGCAGCAGCTGGATATCGCGGCTACATTTGGCGACAGCATTATGGAATTGCTCGCCTCCGTTGATGGAACACTGAACGCGGAAGCAGGGGTGGAGCATTTCGCCTTGACCGCATCGGCCAAAGGAAGCAGTTTGAACGATTTGAATGCGGAAGCCGGTCTGGATGTCATCGGGTTGCGCTATAAAGATGCTTTATACGACAGTCTGAATATCACCTTCACCCTTTCGGACGGTCAGTACAATTTCGATTTGCGCTCCCGCGATCATAAAGCCATGTTCGACCTGAAAGCGGAAGGGGAACTAACCGACAGCAGCCTTAGCATGGTCAGCAATCTGGAACTGGATAGTTTCGCTATGAAAAAAAGCGGCTTGTTCGAGTCGCCCGAGGTGTTGAAACTGGATGCCATCATGGGATTGAATCTAAATTTTAATACCCTGGATGCTAAATTCGGCGCGGCATTTACCGATATTTATCTGATTGATACTCTGGGGGGCAATTATGTGGAACGCATTAATATCGCCGCGGAGCACAGCAGTACCGAAACCCATTTTGATATTGTGAGCGATCACAATACTTTTAAGCTGGATATTTACGGTAATCTGGATTCGCTGCAATATAATTTCGAGAAATATGTGGCGATACTGATGCTGAAGGAACCCCGCTCGGCTCGCGACAGCCTGCATTTTCCGCGCATCGAACTGCTGGTGGATATCCAAAAACCCTACGAGTTGCTGGGGAACAAGATGAGTGATGAACTGCCGCATTTCACCCGCTTCTATATGCAGGGTTTATTTGATAATACCGACAATTCCATTGATCTGACCATGTACCTTCCGCTGCTGATCGCGGATGGAAACTCTTTTGACAGTACCGTGGTGGAAATTAAGGGAAACCGCAATAAAATGAATTATAATCTGCATTCCAATGTGATGCTGGATTCAGCTTTACAAGCTAATATCAGCATTGATGGATTGTTTGAGAAAAGAGCATTGACCACCCATCTTGAATTGTCCGATCGCGACAATATGGATTTTATTGATTTTACTTTGAAAAGCAAGGCGACGGATACGGGGTATCTCCTGCATATTCTGGGCGACAGCCTGACCATTCTGGCCAACCGCTGGAGTATTCATGAGGATAATGTTTTTGAAATCGGAAAGGAAACATATTCGGCACGAAATATCGAATTGCACCGGGCGGATAAGGGGATTTACATCAGCTCGGAGGATGCGCAAAAAGAATTATCCCTGCAATTGGAAAATATTGATTTAAGCGTGTTTAACCGGGTGCTTAAAAACGACAGTCTGCTTGCGGGAAATATGAATTCGAAATTGCAGTTTTGGTATGGTGATCGCCCTGAGTGGCTGATGTTCCGGGCGACAATAGACAGTATGAAAATGCTTAATTATTACATCGGTGAGTTTGATATACGTAAGGTGGCCCTGAACGACCGTTTCCTGGATTTGGATGCCCGCATGAGCAACAGCAACGGTAAATCTTTTGTGCACGGTAAGCTTGGGCTGGGCGATGAAAACAGCATCAATATTGATTTGCAACTCGGCCGGCTCAATATTGCTTATCTGAATGATGTCTTGCGGGATTATGTGTACGATTTACGTGGTCGCCTCAGTACGCGCCTGGCTATTACGGGCACTTATGATGAGCCGGTATTAAACGGTAGTTTGCGCTTTCACGACTTCCTGCTTGGCAGTAAGGATTTACGCGAAGTGTTTACTTTTAATGACGCGCCCATCACCATCCGCAACAATGTGATTGATGCCGGACGTTTCCGTATGTACGATCGCAACAAACAGCCCGCATATTTTACCGGAAATATGCATCTGGAGAAAAACCAAGTGGCCTTTTCCGATTTTCATCTAAAAGCGGACGGCTTTGAAATCATGCATTCCACCATGGATGACAATGAAATGGTGTATGGTGATCTGGTGGTAAATTTGGATGTAAAACTGGATGGGACCATGGATGATTTGCGGGCTTCGAGCAAACTGGTACTCGATTATCCCACCAATATTAATTATGTTTTCCCCGAAGACTTGTCGGTGGATAATAACGAAGGTATCGTTATCTTTTCACCTTTGGATACAGCAAGCCTGGAAAGTGCCGAGCTGGACAGTATCATTATACGTGATGACGGTTTGCTGAGTCTGTTTAAATTTCTGGATGCCGAATTGGAGGTAACAAACGGATGTAAATTCAACCTCTATTTCGATAAGTCGATGAAGGATTACCTGAGTATTACCGGTAGCGGGAATTTTAGTTATATCGTTGATGAAGAAGGACCAAAGGTGTCGGGTCTGCTAAATATCGATAAGGGAAAACTCAATTATTCCTTGCCTATGGTAAGCATGGAGGAACTTAATATCGGGGAGGGGAGTTTTATACAACTGACCAACGATTTGAATAATCCGATAATCAATATTAATGCCTCTTCGAAAATTTGGGCGCAGACGGGCGATTTGATTGAGGACTACAATAAGAATCTGGAGGTTACGGTATTTGTATATATGCGCGGAACCCTGGATAATCTAATCGTTCAGTTTGATGTTTCCCCCGAAACCAATGATGCCCTGATTTCATCGCGCATCGCGCAAATGACGGAAAAGGAGCGGACGATGAATGCCGTAAATTTGTTGGTGCGCGGACAGTTTGCTTCCAAGCAAAGCAATATGACCATTGATATGTCGGCTTATGTGGGCGGCTTGATTGCCAAATCGCTGAATAAACTGATTAGTGAGCGCATAAAATTTGTGGATATGAGCTTTGATATCAAGAGTTTTAATCATATCAATTCATCAGGGGCAGTGGAAGCGCAGTCCAATATGTTTTTTAATGTGGAAAAATCATTTTATCATAATCGTTTGCGGGTGAGCTATCAGGGAAATCTGACGGCACGCGATGAGGATATTTCCAATCCGTATTCCAATACCGAATCCTATGCTCAGAGCAATTTCCAAGTGGAATATGATATTAATAAGCGTGGTAATTTCCAAGCGGTATTTTTTGTAAAAGACACTTACGAAGATATCATGGAAGGGGATGTTTCTTCCACCGGCGGCGGTTTGAAAATGCGGAAAACGTACGCCACCTTTGGTGATATTTTCCGGCGCTCAACTTATAAAAAGGATAAAAAGCAACAGAAAAAAGAAGAGCGGCAGGGCCGAAAAGCCGGCAAAGCGAAAGAAACCAAAGAACAAACGGAATAGATGCAAAAGAATTACCGAAAATATGGCAGACAACGACGAAATATCCGGTCACTTGGCGGACGGGTGTTGCCGGTGCTTATATTGGTATTTTTATTTGCGTCCTGTTCCAATACCAAATATCTGAAGGATGACGAAACGCTCTATACCTGGACATGGTTTAAGTGGAAAGGAAAGAAAAATGTTGAGCGATTGCCTTATAAAGCCTACAATGTGGTTTCGGCAGGCTATGTCCGTACCAACTGGAATTATTTCTTGTTTTCCCGCCCGGGATTAGCAATTTATTACCGATTAATGCCTAAAAAGAATTGGGGATTCCGACATTATGTGTGGGAAGTCTTTAGCAAACCGCCCCTATTGCTTTCCGATGTGAATCCCGAGCTGCGACGTATTAAGATGCAACAGGCTTTATTCGACCACGGGCATTTCGATTCAGAGGTTGATTTACGGTTGAAATATAATCCGCGCAATCCGAAAAAAGTGCAGGCTGTTTATACCATTACCATGAAGGACTCCTATCATTTTCGCAATTTCGACTATTACGCTCGCGGAGACAGGTTTGATCAGCTGATATTTGAAAGCATGGATGATTCGTACATCAAGTCCGGTAAAGAGTATTGGCTGACGGATGTAAAAAACGAACGGCAAAGGATTTCGGATATGCTGCGGAATCACGGTTATTTTTTCTTTAATCCGGATTTCCTTATTTTCAATATGGATACTACCGTGGGTAATAAGGAAATTAATGCTGTGATGCACATGAAGAACCATATTCCGGAGTTTAAAAAGGAAGTTTATACAGTGGGTAATGTGCGTGTGTTCTTCAATGCGAATAAGGATTCCATCAGTGAAATTCCTTTGGAATATGACAGTTTGAATAATGTGTATTTCCAAAAGCAGGATTATTATAAGCAGAAATACGTAAACCGTAAAATATCCTTAATGGATACCAGTATTTTTAAATTGGATAATCATAATAATACTCTTTCGTACATCAGTGGATATGGTATTTTTCGGCGGACGGAGCTGGTTTATACAATGGATACCACCAAGCAAAACAGCCTAAATGCAAATCTTTTTCTAAGTCCCATAAAGCCGATTACCACTTCTTTGGAGCTTAATTTTGCCACCAAGTCCAATGACTTTCTGGGGCCCTCGGCCGTTCTTACCGTAGCACATGCGAATATTTTCAAAGGAGCCGAACGCCTCAGTTTGCAAATAGAAGGTGGTATCGAATGGCAGAAACGAAGCAAACGCAAGGAGTATGAACTGGGCTTAAATTCTTTTGAAATAGGCTTGAAAACCATGTTGGAGTTTCCTCGCTTTCTGTTGCCTTTTGAGCCAAAGCATGAAAGTAAAAAGTATATTCCGAAAACCTATGTAAGTCAGGGTTATAAATTGCTCAAACGGGTGAAATATTATGAGATGAGTATAGCTTCTTCCAATTTCGGATACCGCTGGCGTTCCGATAAAAACAGGCAGTATAAGATTGAGCCTCTATCGCTCAGCATTATTAATATGATGGGTAAATCAAAGGAATTTGAGGATTACCTGATTCAGTATCCGAGTATTGCCCGCAGCTTTGACGAACAACTGATTCTGGGTTCGATTTATAGTGTTACGCTGGAGAATAAGCATAAAAAGAATGTGATTAAGAATTATTACAATAATACCACTTTGGACCTGGCCGGAAATACTACGAGTTTGCTTGTCCCCGGAGGCGAAATATTCGGAAATCATTATTCACAGTATCTTAAAGTAACAAACGATTTCCGACATTATCTGAATATTTCGCCAGTACACCAACTGGCCACGCGTTTATTGGTCGGAGTGGGGGTGCCCTACGGAAATTCAACGGTTTTGCCTTATATCAAACAGTTTTTTGCCGGCGGCAGTAGCGATATCCGTGCTTTTTATGCACGTAGTTTAGGTCCGGGTAGTTATCAGCGGAATCCCAATCAACAGAATCTTTTATTGGACCAATCGGGTGAAATTAAGATTACGGGAAGCATCGAATACCGTTTTCCCATTACTTATAAGCTGGACGGTGCCATGTTTTTCGATGCGGGAAATGTGTGGCTGCTCCATGAAGATACAAGCCGTGTCGGTGGACAGTTTAAGTGGGATAGCTTTTTGCAGGAAGTAGCCCTTGGTTTCGGGATGGGCTTGCGCGTGAATCTCGATTATATAGTTATCCGCCTGGATGCCGCTTTGCCTTTCCGCAATCCCTACAAAGAAAACGGTACTTATTGGACCTTTACCAGTCCTTATTTTTTCAAAAACTATATTCTTTCGCTGGCCATTGGTTATCCGTTCTGATTGGAGGCGGTCGATGTGATTTTTACCCAAAATTCCATAAATATACACCCGATATTTTTACTATTTTCGGCTGCTCAAAACAGGAATTACCAATATGCAATCTATCCGTCATAAAACCAATATTTTGCACTTCAAACGCTGGAGCCGTAAGAGCTTTGCCGTGTTTCACAGTTTGAACAAAGTGATAAAAATATCCGCCTTATCGCTAACGATAACCGCGACTGCACTACCCGGCCCGGCCCGGGCGCAGAAAAGCGATACTACCGAACAAATCGGGATGCAGAAGGAACTGGAAGAAGTACGGATAACAGGGGAGGAGTTTCTGGAAATCAATATCGCTCCCTCGCAGGTGGTGCAGGTGATTTCCCGCGAGCAGCTGCAAAATTCCCCCATAAATTCCGTCCAGGATGTACTTAATGCCGTAGCGCAAATCGACCTTCGTCAGCGGGGGAATAACGATATTCAGGCCGATATTTCCATTCGGGGCGGCACCTTCGATCAGGTATTGGTGATGCTGAATGGCGTAAATATTACCAATCCGCAAACCGGACATCATAATCTCGATATTCCCGTTTCCTTCAGTCAAATCGAGCGGGTGGAAATACTGAACGGCGCGCTGTCGCAAAGCTATGGGGCCAATGCCTATAGTGGCATAATCAATATCGTTACCCGCCGGGGAAGTCGCAATCGTGTGGATGTGAATTTGCTTGCCGGTGATTTCGGGCTTTTCAATGTGGGCCTTTCCGCAAATCTGCATTCGGCGAAGCTGAATAATTTTGTCGCTTTGAATTACGACCGCAGTTCGGGCTATACCGGCAATACGGACTTTAAGCGGGCCACACTGTTTTATAACGGCCGCTATCATTTGCAAAAAAGCTTTTTCGAATGGCAACTGAGCGGCGGGCAGAAGGCATTTGGGGCGCAGAGCTTCTATACCGCCAAATATCCCGACCAGTTTGAAGAAACCCAATCCGCCCTGGCAAGCTTGCGTTTTAATTCCTTCGGAAAAATAGGAACCAAGAGTCTTGTTTACTGGAATATGCATTCCGACCGTTTTGAGCTGTTCCGCGATATGGCTGAAGCACCCGCCTGGTATCAAAGCCACAATTATCACCTTACTAATGTGGCGGGTTTGAACAGTCGTATCTTTCTTTTTGGAAAAAACTCGGGAACCACAACCTTGGGTGCGGATATCCGTTACGAACATATTAACAGCAATGTTCTGGGTTTGGCCACGGGTGACAGCATTCCATCCCTCTTCAATCCCGGCGGCTATTACACCAAATCCGATGCGCGCACCAATATCTCGCTCTTCGCCGAGCAGGATTGGGAATGGGGAAAATTCCTTCCGCGCCTCTCGTTAATGGTCAATACCAATACGGCCTATGCCGGTGATTTTAACTGGTATCCCGGCATAGACCTGACCTATAATCGGATTCCTTTTCAGTTTAAGCTTTCGCTAAATCGTTCATTGCGCTTGCCCACTTTTACGGATTTGTACTATCAAGGGCCGGCGAATATCGGTAATCCTGATTTGAAACCGGAGGAAGCCTGGAATCTGGATTTGGGAATCAGTTATGCAAGCGGAATATTGAAAGCTTCGGTCACTTCGTTCAATTCCGTTGGCAGCAACAGTATCGACTGGGTGCGCAGGGCCGACACGCTGAAATGGCAACCCATGAATGTTACGCGGGTGGAAACTTATGGTTTGGATATGCAGCTTGACCTGGCTTTGGGCCGACTGATGGAAGGCCGTTTTTTTATCCGCAATCTGAATTTGCAATATACTTTTATCAATAAAAACAGCAGCTCCGGCGATTATCAGTCGCATTATGTGCTGGATTATCTGCGGCATAAATTGGTGCTGCGCCTGAATCACCGGATTTTCCGGAATATTTATGCCAGTTGGACTATGCGCTATCAGCAACGAAACGGAAACTATATGCTGTGGGACGAAAGCACGGGAACCGACCGGCAAGTACCTTACGGCGACTATACCCTGCTGGATTTACGCATGTATTGGAAAGCCCGCAACCGGATGCTGTTCATCGATTTCAAAAACCTTTTTGATGTGCACTATTTCGATTACGGCAATGTGTTGCAGCCGGGTCGCTGGTTTTCCGTTGGCCTTAAATGGAATATGGATTAGCGATAAAAATTAATATACCACCAATTTCACGGTGCGCATAAAGGATTTATTGTCTTTGCTCACGGAGGTGATGCGTACAAAATAAACGCCTTTGGTCAGCTCTGCCGTACTGATTTTCGTGCTTGGCGCGGTATTGATTTGTTGGTTACGCATCAGGCGCCCGTTCAAATCATAAATCTCCACCTGAACACGATTCAACTCCTGATAGCGGTCAATTTGCAGATAAACGTAATCTTCCGCAGGGTTCGGATATAAACGCACATCGGCCTCCTGATTTTCCTCCGGATCTTTTATGCTCACATAAGGCGGTGTAATTCCTTTGAAATAAGTTAGTCCTCCGGAAAAACCGCCGATAATCATATCGGGATAACCGTCGGCATCGAAATCATCCACCAAAGGTGCGGAGAAGATTCCGGCCTTGAATGGTACAAGCATATTATAGTTGTTTATATAAGAAAATACCGAATACAAAGTGTCCACCACGTCCATATATTGCAGGTTGCTGTCCATTCCGAAGGTTCCGTGAATATTGTTTTCGATATCGCGATAGTAGAATACCATACCCGAAGCCGAGCCCACAAACAGTTTCAACTTATTGTTCGCATCACGGAAAAAGTAGGGAACCGAATAGGCCGAATAATAGTTCCAATAGTTTTTCGGGTCCACATTGCCCATCGAGTCGGTTTCAAGAACGAAAACCGGATTGGTGCGGGTGCCCGTGTTACGGTAATAGCTCAAATATCCTACAATGGAATCTTGCTGGTTTTGCTTGCGCAAACGGTTGGTTTTTTTGCCGATAACCAAATCGAGTAAGGAATCTCCGTCGATGTCGATTAGTTGTGGTGTGCTAAAATTATCTGTTCCTACCGTGATGTTTTGATAATGTGCTACGGCACCCGAAAAGCTGATAGCTTGTCCGGCTCCGGCCGTATTCATACAGTAATACAGATCCCCTTTATCATTTCCGACGATCATATCCATATCCCCGTCATTATCCAGGTCGCCGAAGGTGGGACTCAGTCCGATGCGTTGCAAGGTGTCCAGATTCGCCCAATTGGTATCAATCAGCTGGTAAACGGGATTTCCGGGACTGCCGGTATTTTTATAATAAGCCAGCCGTGACACCTTGAAAGTGTGTAATATAAACCAAACGGTATCCAGATAGGTGGAATCCACATTTCCGTAGTTGGAGATAATCATATCTTTCAATCCGTCGCCGTCCACATCCACCAAAACAGGATGTGCCGCGTCGCCCACATCAATCATTTCGCCCTGTAAAAAATCATTTTTCGAATACACAAAATTAGGTTGGGCGGTGGTACCTGTGTTTTCGTATAACCAAACACAATTATTATTTTCGGGTTTATAATAAGCGCCTTCAAAAGGTGAGCTGATCAACTCTTTTACTCCGTCATTATCAATATCAATATAATTGGCTACCGGAAACGTTACCAGGTCGATATGTGCGGTGTTTGACGGAAATACAGTGTCCTGACTGACCATGTGGGCGGAATCTCTGGTGCCGCCGTTGATTAATAAATTCAGTGTAAAATAATCCACATCACCCAAAATCAAATCATAGAGGGAGTCATTATTATAATCCATTGGTAATAGGGTAGAACCCGTATGTTTCATATTGTTTCCACCGCCGCCACCGGCTTTACTGTTATAGCAAATGGTGTGCAGGGTAACGGAATTTGTGTTTTCGCTTTCGGCGAATTTGCCCCAACAATGATCTTTTAGTTTAAAATCCAAAGAATCAGGCACTCCGTATTTTTCCATACTGTAGTTTTTGTAGAAATAAACATAAGTGCCTAAAACTGAAAATGTAAGTATATCCATATCGCCATCAAAATCCACATCTGCCAATCCGGGATAATCAACCGATGAAACAAAAATATTGGTCGGGGGCCATCCGGGTATATAGTAATTGATGGTGCGGGTAACCATTTGAAATTTCAGCACTCCGCCGCTGGATACATTCTTATATACGCTGATACCCGCGCCGTAGGTGGAATAGGTAAACAAATCCATATCGCCGTCATTATCGTAATCCACGGTTTGCAACCAACTTTGAACTTCAGGAAAAGCACTCTCATATTCGGGCGTATAAGTATAGTCTGATTGATTTGCCGTGCCACCGTTTATAAAGGTCATCAGGCGGTTGCCGTGCACATCAAAAACCACCAAATCGCGAATGCCGTCAAGGTTTAGGTCAATTTCTTGAAAATGAACGGAATTCAGTCCGCCTACCCAAGGCATTTGCATGGTGTCTCCATTCACTTTCTTAACTATAATAGAACTGCTGCGGGAAAAACCGTAGTCGTATTGTTGAGCTTTTATGGGTTTAATGTTCAGAAATAAAAACAAGCTGATTACCGCGAAATATAAGACGTGCTTTTTCATAAGTGTAATTTTAAATAAGGGTTTAGCGCATAGCCTATTTCCCAACAACAAAGATAGACTATATTCATGCAAAAGACATTAAAATTGCATAAAAGGTTGCAATAGAATTTTTCCAATCCAAAGCCGGATGTTTTTGAACCGCTTTTGCAATCGAATTGAATGTATTTGAGTCCGCATGCTCCCGAATTAACAAAAAGCTGATTGTTAATTACGTTTTTAATGTGCAGTGAATCAGACGTAAAGCCCTATTTATTTCTTTTTGTTTGATGGTTGTTAAATTAAATATGTTATACTATCTTTGCGACCTTATTTTTAGATGTACATTATAATAAATAAATTAAATTTTGACTTATGCAAAATAAAGGCGCTATTAGGCTTTTAGCAATCTTGTTTGCCTTGGTATCCATCTACCAGTTATCCTTCAGTTATTTCACAGCGAAGACTGAGCGGAAAGCCAGAGAGTATGCAAGCAGACCTGCCGTTTATGAAGAAGCAAAACGTTTGGCCGAAATTACCGGACGTCCCGAGAATGTGCTTCTCGATTCTTTGATGGAACGTGCAGAGAACTACTATCTGGATTCAATGAATAACGAGGTGGTTTATAACCTGGGAATCATTGATTATACATACAAAGATTGCAAGGAGAGAGAGATTAACTTAGGTTTGGACTTGAAGGGTGGTATGAACGTCACCTTGCAGGTAGCACTTGAGGATGTGGTAAAAGCAATGGCGGGTTCGAATAAAAATGACCCTCATTTTCAAAAAGCTTTGCAAGATGCGATAGAAGCGGAACACAACTCTCAGGAAGATTTCATTACATTATTTTATGAGGCCTGGAAAAAGGACAATCCGGGAATCAAACTGGCAACCGTATTTGCTACGGTTGAGCTGAAAAATGAAGTAAGTCCGAACTCGAC
>CAYUAN010000089.1:0-3692 GCA_964442545.1 uncultured Prolixibacteraceae bacterium
ATAAGTTTTTCACCTTCAATAAAAACAAAGGGATAAGGATTATCCGGTGCAATCAATTCAAAGAAGGCCTCCAAAACCACCGGATTCAATTGCCATTGAAGCTGTTTTATCAGCTTTGCATCCAGCACCACCTCGTTAAACAGCGTACAATGTTCCTGATGATTCGCAGCATCATGTTCCTCCGGACAATTAGTGGCACTCACCTCAAAATGATGATGATGCGGAATAAGCGCATGTGCGGAAATAAGCACGCCTGCCGTCAGCAGAAATAATAAAGCGATATGTTTGAATAGATTTCGCATGGTTTTGTGATGGCAAATATAGGAAACTAATGCATGCGTTGGGGGCATAATCGGTTTAAGGAGGATATATATCAGGGATTGTTGGAAAAAGCTGGAAGACAGGGCCTCGACTACGCTCGGCCACCTGGAAGTTGGCGTCTCGACTCCGCTCGACGACCTGGAAGTCGGAAGACAGAAGACAGAAGTTGGGGGCAAAGATTCCGCGAGCGCGCAGCGCGAAGCGGACTCGGTTCGTGCCAAGCCCAATTACCTAAGGTCATCGAGCGTAGTCGAGATGCCTGAGGTTTACACCTTTTTGAACTTTTCTGCAAGCGAAAAGCTGGCGCAGAAACCCATCCTCCCGGCCCGGATTCCGCGAGCGCAAAGCGCGAAGCGGACTCGGTTCGTGCTAAACCAAACGCACTCCAACAATCCACAGAGAAATAACCCCCTTCGGTTCCCCCTTTTCCAAAGGGGGACAAGGTTTTAGCGTTTTCAAGTTGAAAGGGATTAGTGTCATAATATGCTCATAAAAAAGCCCCGACGAAATCGCCGGGGCTCTATATTTTAATAAGGTATTCGCTTACATATTAGCCATTTTCTCCAATAAATCAGCCAGGCGGTTTGAATAACCGGCTTCATTATCGTACCAGGAAACAACTTTCACGATATTTCCTTTTACCATAGTCAGGCCTGAATCGAAGATTGAAGAATGGGTATTACCCACGATATCAACACTTACAATCGGATCCTCACAATATTCCAAAACTCCTTTCATCGGGCCTTCGGCGGCTGCTTTCATCGCTGCGTTAATTTCCTCAACGGTCGGAACTTTTTCCAACTCACAGGTCAGGTCCACTACTGAACCGTCCGGAGTGGGAACACGCATAGCCAAACCATGCAGCTTACCGTCCAGCTCGGGAATTACCAAACCAATGGCCTTGGCGGCACCGGTGCTGGTGGGGATAATCGATACCGCAGCGGCACGCGCACGGCGTAAATCCTTATGCGGAGAGTCCAGAATAATCTGGTCGTTGGTGTACGAGTGAATGGTATTCATCAAACCGGTTTTAATACCGAAATTATCATGCAATACTTTTGCAATCGGCGACAAGCAGTTGGTGGTACAACTCGCGTTGGAAACCAGTTTATGCTCGGGCTTCAAAATATCATCATTAACACCCAAAACGATGGTTGCGTCCACATCATCAGCTGCTGCTGAAGGAACACTCAACAATACTTTTTTGGCACCGGCTTTCAGGTGCTTATTCATTTGCTCACGCTTGCGGAAAATACCGGTACACTCAGCAACGATATCCACATTTAATTCGCCCCAAGGCAAATTTTCAGGATCACGCTCCGAGTAAACACGAATACGATTTCCGTTGATAATCAGCTCATCGCCATCATAATCCACGGTACCGTCAAATTTTCCGTGAACGGAATCATATTTGAATAAATGTGCCAGTGTTTTGGTGTCGGTAAGATCGTTGAAAGCTACTACTTCAACATTCTCTTTCTTTAAAAGTGCACGGTATGTAATACGGCCGATACGACCAAAACCGTTTATTGCAACTCTAACTTTTGCCATAATATTTAATTTTTAGATTAATCTTTTAAGGGCAACAAAAATACAATAATATTTGAGATTCCGGCTCTTTGAAATCTTGTGATTCAGCATTTTTTAACAGGCTTTAATGTTTTTATTGACGGCTTCCGATACCAAAAAAATTACATATCATCTTATAAGCAAATCAAAATACCGCTTTCGGGTATTAAATCTACCGGCAATAAAAAACATTACAAATAATTTCCCTGATTTAATTTCATTTTTCCCTACCTTTACAAAAACATAAAACCATGCTCGAAAGTATTGATATTGAAAAGATCCTGTTTCTGGATATTGAAACCGTTCCCGCCTATCCCACTTATAAAAAACTGCCCAAGCGAGTGAAAAAGCTTTGGGACAAGAAAGCGGAATATTTAATCAAAAATGAAGAGGATAATCCCGAGCGGATTTATCCCCGTGCCGGGATTTATGCCGAATTCGGAAAAATAATTTGTATCTCGGTGGCCTACTTCAATAAAGGCAAACTGCGCATAAAATCTTATTACGGTGATGATGAAAAAGAACTATTGAGCGGCTTTGCCGATTTGTTGAATAAATACTTCAACCGGCCAAATCATTTGCTCTGCGGCCATAACGCCAAAGAATTTGACTTTCCCTACATTGCCCGCCGTATGCTGATTAACCGCATTAAGCTTCCGGAACTCCTTGACCTAGCCGGCAAAAAGCCCTGGGAAGTGCAACACCTGGACACCATGGAATTATGGAAGTTCGGTGACTTCAAAAGCTATACTTCGCTGGATTTGCTGACAGCCATTTTCGATATTCCCACCCCTAAAGACGATATCGACGGCAGCGAAGTTTGGCGGGTATATTGGAAGGATAAAGACCTGAACCGTATTAAGACCTATTGCGAAAAAGACACCGTTGCCGTAGTGCAAGTTTTCAAGGCCTACCGGGGCGAGGAATTGTTAGAAGAAGAGGATATCATTGATGCCAATTCTTAATAATTGTTAACTATCAACACTTTATAATTCCTTTGCTGTACTTTTGTACGCAATCATATAAATATATTGACGTATGAAAAACTTAATCATCATATTATTGAGCTTAAGCATCAGCTTGGGCGTACAGGCACAAGAGCAAAATAAAAAACTGACCCGTGCCGAGAAAAAAGAATTGAAGAAAAAGCAGCAGGCGGAAGCGGCAAAGAAGATGCACGCCTTACTGGATGCACGCCAATTCGTTTTCGAAGCCAGCCAGGTACAAAATCGCGAAGGCGTAACCATTCCGGTAAACAGCAGTATCAATTTCGTGATTGTCGATACTAACACCGTTGTATTCCAAACAGGTACAAATATTGGCAATCTCGGAGCCAACGGCACCGGAGGCGTAACTCTGGAAGGAAAGATTACGGATTATCAAGTGGACCGCAGCGAAAAAAACAAATACACTTATATCGTGATTCGTGCCAGCACCATGGCGGGAAATTTTGAAATCCGTATGGACATTTCGCCAATGGGTAATGCCACCGTGCGTATTATGAAGCTGGGAGGAAAAAAATTGATTTATACCGGACTTATAAATTCATATCAAGACTCGAAAATATATCAGGGTACAACTTATTAGCAGAGCTATTTATTGGATTGAGAATCTAAAATAAAATAGTGGTTGAGCTTATTGGAATATTAGTGATAATCTTCAAATCAAATCCATCGACCGTAGCCTTTGCAAAGGCGGACATCACAAATCTCAAACCAAAAATCACAAATCCCAAACTACTTCCCGCCGGTAACCATTTTCTGGTAATCGCCACTGTGGGCGGGATCTATTTCGGTTAGAAT
>CAYUAN010000090.1:0-4126 GCA_964442545.1 uncultured Prolixibacteraceae bacterium
GAAATATATTCATTTAATAATATTGTCGTTAAAGCAAGAAATATTGATACATCGTGAAATAACCAAAGCAGATTTGGGTAATTTGAAAAAGATATTTTTTATTACTAAAGGCTGTGGAAACATTACAGAAATAAAAGAAAATGGATGGAAAGAATTAACAAGCATAACTTGTTAAGCGCAAACACCTATTTATTGATTTTTCCATCACCCCCCAAACACCATCTCAAAATCATCCTTCACCTCCACCACTTTGGCGGGGACAAAGTCACCCAGCTCCAGTCCGCCGATGCGCACACGAACCAGGCGCAGCACCGGAAAGCCCACCGCGGCGCACATCTTTCGCACCTGGCGGTTTTTGCCTTCGTTCAGCACGATGGATATCCAGGATGTCGGGCGGTGCTTGCGTACCGGCACATGCCGTTCGGGCAAGGCGGGCGGGTCGATGGCTTTTACCGCCACCGCCTTTGCGGGATATTTGCCGCCACGAATGCTGATGGTCACCCCTTCCCTCAGCCGGGCGACGGCTGCCGCGTCAATCTGCCCGTCCAGCTCCACATAATATTCCTTTTCCACATTTTTGCCCCGAACCTTCTGACTCAGCTTGCCGTCGGTGGTTAGCAGCAACAGGCCTTCCGAGGCTTCATCCAGGCGGCCTATGGCCATGGTTCCCTCCGGAAAATCGTATAATTCGCCCAAAAGCTTTTTGTTGCGCCGCGTGGGCTGGTTGCGGACAAACTGGCTCGTATAGCCAAAGGGTTTATGCAGAATAAAATTGCTCATTGCGTTTGTTCCTCCTCTGCGTTTTCCAAGATAATACAGCCGATATCTTTGGGATGGTCCTTAACAAGGGCATTCGCCGGCTCTTTGCGCAGCAACAGCAGAATCAGCAAATCGCCAAGGGCTCCCAGGGTCATCATCAGAGCGAAAACAAACAAAGGGAAGTTTCCTGTGGCCAGTGCGTAAGTGAGCGGCAAAACACCCAGCACGATTCCCGGCAAGGCAAGCGCTACACGGTATTGCCACACTTTTACGGGGCGCGCGTAATGACAATAAGGGGTCAGGCTGCGCCAGATAATTCCGAAGCGGATATTTTTATAATCGCCTTTCTTCAGTACAAGATAGGCCAGGGCGTGCAAGAGTTCGTGAAATACCACAAACAGAATAACCAGCAGGAGCGCGAAAGTGCTATTGCTTTTTATCGCCTTCAGCTCCTGAAGCAAATCGGTTTGTTGATGCCACAGCAAAAAATAAAGTCCGCCGAAAAGGAGTATGGCCGGCAGGGAATACAGCAAGCCCAGCATATTGGCTTTACCCGATTCGATGGTCAGTAGTTTCATAGAAAACGGGGGCTATTTATAGGCTTTTTCGCCCAAAATATTTCCTTGAGGGTAGTAGCGGCAAACCCAGATTTCGGCACCGTCTTTACATACGGCACGGCCACAGCCCATAAACTCTGTGCTATGCCAAACCACCTGGGTATAATGCCCATAGCGCTGGGCACCACGCTTGGTAACCGGAGCGGGTTTGCGGTAATAACGAATTTCGGAGCACCAATAATCCACCACTTCAGCGGGTTTGGATTCGTAATCGCTCCAATAGATATTTTCTCCGTCCGGGGAGCCGGCATGTACCATTTTACAACCCGAAGCGGCAAGATGTTCGGCCCAGGCCTGCGCATCGGCCGCCAGTTTGGCCGACCATTTCAGGGGCTTCACCCCCACCTTCGCCCGCCATTTATTATGGGCATCGATTACCGCCTGTTTTTCCGGACGGCTCAATGCTCCTCTTTTTTCTTCGGGCAAGCCCGTGAAAAGCAATAATACCAATATGACAAGAGAAAACTTCATCGGCGGAATTACATTTCAAAATTCTTACCCAGATAAACTTTACGCACCTGCTCGTCGGCCACCAGCTCTTCGGCTGTTCCCGATTTCAGTATTTGCCCTTCGAACAGCAAATAGGAGCGGTCGGTAATACTCAGGGTTTCCCGCACATTATGGTCGGTAATCAGTATGCCGATATTGCGGTCTTTGAGCTTCGACACCACATATTGGATATCCTCCACAGCAATGGGGTCAACCCCGGCAAAGGGCTCGTCGAGCAGGATAAACTTAGGGTCCACAGCCAGGGCGCGTGCGATTTCCGTCCGCCGGCGCTCGCCACCCGAAAGTGAAATACCCATACTCTTGCGGATATGTGTCAGGCTGAATTCCTCGAGCAAGGATTCCATCTTTTCGCGCTGCTGGGCCTTGGTCAGCTTGGTAAATTGCAATACCGCCAAAATATTATCCTCCACACTCAGCTTACGAAAAACCGATGCTTCCTGCGCCAGATAGCCGATTCCGAGCTTCGCCCTTTTGTACATCGGCTCTTTGGTAATGTCCTTATCATCAAGAAACACCTTGCCCGAATAGGGTTTTATCAGGCCCACAATCATATAAAAACTGGTGGTTTTTCCGGCTCCGTTCGGCCCGAGCAGCCCGACAATCTCGCCCTGCCCCACTTCAAAACTCACATCATTCACCACACGGCGCTGACGGTATATTTTTACCAGATTTTGTGCTTTTAGAATCATCCTCAATAATATTCGTACAAAGTAACGATTTTTTATGCTTTTAATTTCGAATTAATCCGTTTTTTTAGAAATCCATCACCATATTAAAGCGCACCCGGAATGCTTTTACATCCGGAGCATTAAGATAGTTCATCCGCCAGCCGAAATCCACACGGAGTACTTTCAGGATATTTTCAATTGCAAATCCCAATTCGTAATATGGCACCGTAAGATCGTGGGTAATTGAGGGAAAGGTAGAAAATTCCCGGTTTGTATTACTCAAACTACCCAATAATACTTTTCCATAAATCACTTCCCGCAGTTTCAATTTACGAATCAGAGGAATATGATTGAACAGCAAGCCCTGAAAATTGTGTGAGTAGGCAAATGATGCCCATTCGTCGCTGATAAACTCATAATAATTTATCCCGTTATAGGCAAACTCGTCGTACACATAGGTTTCGTTTCCGGGATGCACTTCCAGTAAATTATAGGGCAGGGTTCCCCAGATTTTTCCCCAGGAGATAATATACTTTGAATAACCCAGCCCCCACACATTAAAGCGTTGGCGCACCGCGATATGCAATTTATGATATTCGAAATCACTATTCCACACATCCGGAATACCATAAGTATAACGCACATCAAGAATCGGAAATTTCGTTCCTAAACTCTTGCGATTAAACTTATCGAAGAAAAAGGTTTCGCGATAGCCGAAATGTGTTTGCAACTCAATCTCAGAGGTGGTAATCTGGTCCATTAAAACCGGAGGGCCTCCCGGCTCCGGATAAATTTCGAAGCGGGTATCTTTCAAAGGCGAAACATTACGGTGCCGCAACACCAGTTTATTGGAAAAGCCGTTAAACCACTCATATTCATAGCTCCCGCGAAACTCTTCGACCATCGTCAGTTTATCATTAGGCGCAACGCGCAAAATACTGGTCAGAATATTGTCCGAGGCCATCGCGTTCACACTGGCACCCAATTGCTCCATATCGTTTTTATAATATAAATCCAAAGCCCGCCTGGGGTTCTTTTTTTGAATAAGCAATATTCCGGCACCATATTTAAAACGCTCATCCTTGGTACCATAAGCCAGGTGCCCGTACAAGCGTATGCGGTCATTCAGTTTATTACTGGTGCGCCCGCCGATACGAAAACGGTGCCCTTCAATATCGTTATAGCTATATAGCTTAAACCAAGGTCCGACATCAAAAATATCAGTACTATAATAACCGGCAAATAACATTCCCAGCACATTGTAATAGGTTTTAAAAACGGGCATATTAACCACTGTATCTACCGTGCGGTAAATAGTTTTTTCCTCTTCGTTAAGTTCCTCGGCACGGGCTGTATCCCAATATTGCTCCGGCTTTTTCCAGGCATCGGCCAAAACTTCCACTTTAGTGGCCGATCGGTAAAACTCTTTGGGATGTGGTTTATTGATGATTATATTATCATGAATAGTTGTTTTATGGGCGAAAAATCCGGTGATGCGTTTGGTTTTCTCCACCAGGTTAAAATCCACCACAAAGTTATCGCGATACAACATCCAGTACTGATTATCAATCA
>CAYUAN010000091.1:0-13475 GCA_964442545.1 uncultured Prolixibacteraceae bacterium
CGATATCCATCCCATAATCGGGTCCAGCACTCCGTCCCAAAGACGCAGCGACATCAGAATAATGGCCACATAAGTGGGTGGCATTTTCAATTCCATATTAAACACCTGATAAGCTATACTCACCAGAACCCATATTCCCAATACATCCACCGGGCCGGCAGCGGCATAGGCCAACTTGCTCAAAAAAGGCACTTTATCCTCTTCTGCAATCCGGGCCGTTCTTTTTTTCGATTTCGTCATATTTAATTAATTAAACCGTAGTGGTTTCAATCTTTTTTCTACGTTGCGACAATTCTTCCTCAATTTTGTTCATAAATGAATCGTCTAATTTATAAAAAACCATCAGTACCCCACCCAACAAACTACCTATGGCGGGAATCACGCTCATCATCATCCGGATACCGGTCAATGCACTTTCGCCTTGCACCACATTGGCCTCGAAACCAAAGGCCGCCAGCAACCAACCGGCCACGGCCCCGCCAATGGTCCAGCCAAACTTTTGCGCCATGGTGGAAGCCGACATCACCAAGCCTGTGGCACGGCGTCCCGTTTTGTATTCGGAATAATCGGCCGCGTCGGTGTACATAGCGAAAACCAAAGGAGCCGTAGGCCCGAAAGCAAAACTAATAAGTATTTGTAAGATAAACATCAGCACAATATCATCCTTTCCCAAAAAGATGAACATGACCGCGAAAATGGTGGTGAGCATCATACTCCAAATGTAGAGCCGCTTTTTCCCCATCAGGCGACTCAGATATTCCGTCAGCATAATGGAAGCGATGGTGGCAATGGTTCCCGCCATCATAAATGCTCCGGCCAAAGCATCGCTGCCCACATAATATTTGAAATAATACATAATCGCCCCGTTGCGAATGGAAACATGCGACAAGGTGAATATTCCCAAGGCGAATAAGATCCACCAGGGCTTATTGGCCAAAAGGTCTTTCAGATCTTTTTTTAGCGAAGTACGCTGCTCCTCGGGCGGCTGCACCCGTTCTTTGGTGGTAAAAAAGGTGATGAGAAACATAATCACGGCCAGCACTGCCATTACGCTCATTGCTGCCGTAAACCCTTTGCGCTCATTAATTATCTTTACTTCGACTTTGGACATATCCGCATCCTGAAAATACCGGTGCAAATCAATTTTCCGCGTTCCGAAACCCTCTTTCAGATAAATTGCCTTATCCGACAAGCTGTCCATCAGGGCGTACTCATCCGGACGCAAAACGAAAACCACTTCGTCTTTTACAATCGACTCGTGCTCGGCTTGCGGCAATAGCATTTCCAGTTTTACTGTTCCCCTGCCCTTTTCCTTTAATATTAACTGGTCGTTTTCAATATGAGCTTCCACCACACTTTGGTCACCCTCGCCAAAACTGTTAACCATAGGCAACATGGTTCCCTGCACGATAAATGCCCCGATAAATGCGAAAATAAAACGGAATTGCGAAAAGCTCGTCCTCTGTAAGGGACTGGCCGAGATTACCCCCATCAATGCCGAATACGGAATATTGATTGCCGTATAAATCATCATCATCAGGGTGTAGGTAACATAGGCATAAATAATCTTTCCGGACATGGAAAAATCAGGAGTATAAAAAGTAAGCACGCCGATGATTCCGAAAGGGATGGCCAACCAAAGCAGATAAGGCCGGAATTTTCCCCAACGGCTTTTGGTACGGTCGCCGATAATGCCCATTATCGGATCGTTCACCGAATCCCAAATGCGGGTAACCAAAAACATTGTTCCCGCTACTCCCGCGGATATTCCATATACATCGGTATAGAAATACAGCAGAAAAAGCATAAAGGTTTGAAAAAACAGATTGGAAGCGGTATCGCCCAGGCCAAAACCGATTTTTTCAATAATGCTTATTTTTTCTTCGTTTTTTTGTACTGTCATCTTTTGCCCGTCTTAACCCATAATTACTTTTATATGGTGGCTTGTTCCCTCCTCAAATATCGGCACACGATTACCCTCCACACTTTGCCCGTCGATAAGCATATCTTTAACGCCTTTTGATATATGTTGCGGATTGAGCACTTCAATCTCATAACGCACACCGCGAAAAATGCGCTGCACCTTAAATCCGTCCCAATCCTGCGGTATGCAAGGATCAATTTCCAATGTGTTATAATCCGGTCGGATACCGAGAATATATTGGGTAATGGTATAATAATTCCATGCCGCCGTCCCCGTAAGCCAGGAATTTTTTGCCTCACCGGGCTTATATGCATCCTTTCCGGCAATCATTTGCGCATATACATAGGGTTCTGTTTTATGCAAATCACTAATTTCCTCCAGATAGGCCGGAGCAATCTTTTTATAGTAATCGAAAGCCTCATCGCCTCTGCCCAGTAAGGTTTCCCCAATCATTATCCAGGGATTGTTATGGCAGAATATGCCGCCGTTTTCTTTATAGCCCGGCGGATAGGTTGATATTTCACCCAATTCGATATGGTAACGCGTAAAGCTGGGGCTGTTTAGCACAATACCATAGTCGGTATCCAGGTGTTTTTTTACGGAGTTTAAGGCCTTCTCCATCATTCCCTCATCACGACCGATGCCGGCCATCGTACACCAGCCGTTTGACTCGATAAAAATCTTTCCTTCTTCGTTTTCCTTACTGCCGATTTTGTTGCCGTAGAAATCATAGGCGCGCAAAAACCAGTCTCCGTCCCAGCCGTATTGCTTAACTGCGGCACGCATTTGTTCTATATGTCCCTCTGCCCTTTTCGCTTCCTCATGCTTATTCAGATGACGGCAAAGCGCGGCATATTCTCCTCCATAAACCACAAACAAGCCGGCAATCATTACCGATTCGGCTTGAGAACCTTCTGTATTATTTTCTGTTGTTTGGAATGATTCGTTGGGATCTTTAGAGAAACAATTCAGGTTCAGACAATCATTCCAGTCGGCCCGGCCAATCAACGGTAATCCGTGCGGCCCGAGATTATTGATTACATGGTCAAATGAAGCGCGCAGATGATCGAAAAGCGGTTTTGCCAAGCGGTCATCATTATCAAAGGGCACCTGCTCTTCCAGTATGCCGAAATCGCCCGTTTCCTTAATATAGGCCGTTGTTCCCAAGATCAACCATAGCGGGTCGTCATTAAAACCGTTTCCGATAGCATCATTTCCTCTTTTCGTCAGCGGCTGGTACTGGTGGTAGCAACTACCGTCGGGAAATTGAGTGGAAGCGATATCAATAATCCGTTGGCGGGCCCGTTCGGGCGCCTGGTGTACAAAACCAATAAGGTCCTGATTGGAATCGCGGAAACCCATTCCTCTGCCAATGCCCGACTCAAAATAAGAGGCGCTACGCGACATATTAAATGTAATCATGCATTGATATTGATTCCAAATATTCACCATGCGGTTCAGTTTCTCATCGCCGCTTTGCAGTTCGTACACAGACAAGTGTTTACTCCAATACGCTTTTAATTCTTCCAAAGCATCTTGCACCTGTTCCACGCTTTCGAAACGGGCTTTCATCGCCCGGGCGGGATTTTTATTGATGACACCCGCTGCCTCCCATTTATTTTCTTCCGGCACTTCCACATAGCCCAGCACAAATATCAAATCGCGCTCCGCTCCTGCATCCAATTCTATTTCAAGATAATGAGAAGCAATAGGCGACCATCCATGCGCTTCCGAATTTCGGGCCTTTCCCTCCGCAACAACCTGCGGAGCATCAAAGCCATTGTATAATCCCAGAAATGTTTCACGGTCGGTATCGTAACCGTCAATGGCGGCATTAACCGAATAAAAGGCGTAATGATTGCGGCGCTCGCGATATTCGGTTTTATGGTATAAAGTGGAGCCGTCAATCTCAACTTCACCCGTGGAAAAGTTCCGCTGAAAGTTGGTCATATCATCCTCGGCATTCCACAAGGCCCATTCGGCAAAGGAAAACAGCTTAATGGTTTTCTTTTTATTCGTTGTATTTTTTAAGTGCAAATGTTGTACTTCACCATGAAAATCCAGTGGCACGAAAAACAACACTTCCGCTTCCAGGCCATTCTTTAGGCCTTTAATTTTGGTATAACTGAGTCCGTGGCGACATTCGTATTGATCCAGTTTTGTTTTAACCGGCTTCCATCCCGGAGCCCATATATCATCCCCTTCCTTAATATAAAAATAGCGCCCGCCGTCGTCTGTCGGCACATTATTATAGCGGTAGCGCGTAATACGGCGAAATTTCGCATCCTTAAAAAAACTGTATCCGCCGGCAGTGTTGGAAATCAGGGAAAAGAAATCGTGATTTCCAAGATAGTTTATCCAGGGATAAGGTGTTTGAGGATTGGTAATTACATATTCTTTGTTGATATCGTCAAAAAAACCGTATTTCATAAATCTCACTTATATTTCTATTGTACTATTAATGGCCTATCGATCCGACGATTTATAAACCATCACAGAGGTGGACTTAAGGCGCAATACATACATCCCTTCCGGTAAATTCTCCGTTTCAATTATCGTGTTCAATCCTGAAGTTTTTATTGAAATCTCAGCAGTTAAATCCTGACCCAAAAGATTATACAATCGCACATCCGAACTTTTCAATTCCGCTTGCTCGATGGTAATTCTGTTTTGAAACGGATTGGGGTAAAGCTTGATATTATCTGCATCAAGCTCCTCATTGATTACAGAAGGCGTACCATACTCGATAGCCCCCAAATCCGGTGCGTTATCGCGGGGATAATTATAATAATCAAGTGCGGGTGCGAAATTGATATTGGCTATACCGATAACCGGAGAATTCGCTTTGGGCCTGAAATTATAATTGGCCGTGTCCATAAAAAGCGGATCGGCAATGGTAGTGTTTACCTGTACCGCCATTACATCCGCATCCTGAGAAATCGTACCGTTTACCCCAAAAATCAAATTATCCGAAACCATCAGATTGGTCGTTCCGCTTGCCGAAAGAGCATATCCGTTCCAGTCGGTATCAATCACCGATATATTATTAAGCATTCGTATATCAGCCCCGCCCTGTGCACTAATCCCAATATTTTTCCCTGTTTTATTAGTAGTGTAGGTGATGGTATTGGTATAAGAATTCATATAACAGGTATTATTGATAAAATCAATATGGTAGCCAACATTGGAATGCACTCCACTGTATCCGTTCCAATAGCAAATATTATTTTCCGCTAATATTCTATTGTTTCCGGCAATCCAGTTCGGCAGATTATTTCGCTGCAAGGAAATACCTTTTCCCTCATCAATACGCGGATTTATAATATTCTTCGTTCCCACCCAGGAGAATAGCTCATTAAAATTGTGATGCACTAAATTGCGCTCTATTCTGATTGTATAAAGCGTATCATCACCCGGATCGGGATTGCCGGGCTTGGATTTGGTCACCACCAACGCATGTGTACCGGAATAAGAACGACGGGAACAATCGTTAATCTCGTTGCCAATGATATTTACAAAAGCACTTTCGGAAACACGAAGGCCACCGCCGGGTGTATGGTGTATATGGTTTCCAATAATATCGATATGATGGGAGCCCGTAACATACAAGCCACGCGTATCAATATACGAAGGCCGCGTAATCGGTCCCAAAACAGGATATGTAGTCGCCTGAATTTGTGCAATTGTCGTTCCCACAGTTACCCGAAACAGCACCTCATTTAGCGTCGGATGATAGGGGTCCGCTGTATTGGAGTCCAGGTATAGAAACTGCATCCCGTCGGTAATCAATCCCTCTGCCGATGACAATGGAATATGGTTCACTTCGCCATAAATTTCCAGGCCTTCAATCCGGATATAGGAGCAACTCCAAACCCTGAAAATATTGGCCCCGTCTCCTTTCAATACCGTTGATCCGTCATAGGGTTTAAAAGTAATATACTGATTCGGAGCTCCGTGTAGATTAGTCAGGCGAATCGTATTTTCCTTATGCCAGATATGCGGGTTATTCCGGTCATTATTTCCACCATAAACGAAGTTCGGGTCATAGCTCGGATTATTGTATTGCCCCATAATAAAGACGGTATCCTTAGGTTGCAAACTGTTTACCAGGTAATCAATCGTCTTTACAGGGGAATTAGGCGAAGTACCGCTATTCTGATTACTGCCGTTTTGATAGCTGACATACCAAGATGTTTGGGCAATAGATAAACTGCTCAAAAACAAAAATATGAATAACAATAAAACGCTCTTTAACCTATTCTTTCTCATTATTGATTGTTTTCGTCAGCTTTGGTTTTAAATTCGCCAAAAATCCCCGGCAACTTCAATAAATATTTACGCAACTCCGCCTGCAATTCTTTCACCTTATCCTGATAGGCCGGGTCATCAAACAGATTCACTTGTTCTTCCGGATCGGTGCGGAAATCGTACAATTGATCGGGATCGTAATAATGAGCATAACGCTTTGTGGAAGGATATTCCGCATCGCCCCCACCCGGAATCAACATCAGGTGCGAAAAGGGTAATGTCGGGTCGGTGAAATGATATCGTAGTTTATTTTTCTTACGGAAGTTATTCCACTCATCCAATTTTGCCTGACGCTCTTCCAAGGTCCATTCCATCGCGAATTTAGGATAGCGCAAGGCGATATATTTTAAACTGTCCATCAGGATACCTCGAGAGAATCCCATTTCAAAATAAAGGGAATTATGAATCTCGTCCGTATCACCGTTCAGAATGCAAAGGAAACTTTTGCCGTCAAAGCTATTGACGGTATCGGGATCTCCACCGGCCATTTGAAAGATTGTTGGTGAAAAGTCGATATTCGATACCAGAGAACGGTTTACATTCGGAATATCGAAGCCGCCTTTTTTCCAAATAATTGAAGGCGAACTTACCCCACCATTATATACGGAGCCCTTGGCATGCTGCCCGTGGTCATTGAAAAAGAAGATAATCGTATTGTCCAGTTTTCCCTGTTCTTCCAATTTATCAATCAGGGCTCCTAAAGCGTCATCAATCCATAACACATTGCCCAAAGCATCGGGCACTTTTTCGCCTTCTTTAACCAATCCGGCTTCAATCAGCCGTTGCGGAATGGTGGATTTATCCGGCAGGCAGGTTGGCGGTGTATCCAAAATTCCCTCCGCGGTTACGCGCCGGTCTCCGTTCCACGATTGCGCGGCATTGGTCGGGCCATGAGGTACGGTGGTGGCATAATACAGGAAAATCGTTGTATCCTTGGTTTTATCCAAAAACTCCAAAGCTTTATCGGTAATCCAGTCCAGATTTTGCACCCGCAATTTTTCCGGACCCAAATAGGATGGGTTATCCTGATACAAAGCTCCCGAATAATCGAATCCGCATTTCTTCAGTTGTGTACTGATAATCTCCGCGTTGCGCTTTAATACTTTTACCGCCTCCGGATCTGTCGGATCTGTATCCAACGGAAGTTTCTTCCATCCCGGTGCTTCCACCGCATGGTTCTTGCCGTAGAAACCTGTAGTATAACCCAAATCTTTTAATAATGTTCCAATGGTTGTTTGACCGGGAACGATATAAGTGTTCCACTGCACCACGGTTTGTCCGTCCATTTTCTTGGTAAAATCGGTCATATGCCTCGAATGCGAGCGGCTGGCATATTGTCCCGTAAGGCAGCTGTAACGGCTTGGGGTACACACCGAAGAGCTGACATATTGATTCAGCATCAGCACACCCTCTTTGGCCAAACGGTCAATATTCGGTGTCAGGTTCTTTCCCTTCCCTTCTTCCAGACAATTAAACATATAGCGCTCCATATCATCGGCGATAAAGAATACAATGTTTGGTTTTTGTGCTTGAACCTTGGGTTCTTCTTTCTTTTGGTCTTTTTGTTGCGCGTCAGTACAGGCGGTGGCCATTGTTATCAATGCCATCAGTACCAGCAGCAAACTTTTGTTTATTGTTTTCATCTTCTTTGTTGTTAATAATTCTCTTATCCGTTAATTACTTTATGTTGTTTCTGTGTCAAACAGTCAGATACTATTTCGTTTGTTGATGAATTTGTTCATTCAATTTATCGGCAAAACGTGCCGCTCCTTCAATATTAAAATGCACTACATCTCTCAAATCATCCTGCGATGAAATTTCATAACCTCTGATCAAATGCAGGTTCTTAAAGCCCTTTTGCTGAAACTCTTCCACTATGGCTTTTTCTGCAGCCCTTATCTGGTCAATGCTGAGCGTTCCTTTTTTCGGAGCATCCCTTTTTGTGGTCGTGGGCAAAATACAATATATGGTTGCCAAGGGATGATGAGTCAACAGCAGGTCCAGCAATTTGGTATATCGTTCGGTAATTTGCTCCAGGGTATAACCGGCATTCCAATCATTATAGCCCCAAAGAACCGTAATCACATCAATATGCTTATCCTCCAGCATCTTGGCCACCGGCCACGAAATTTTGGAACCACCCACACCAAGATTATATAAATCCCAATTATTTTTTTGCGCCAGCAACCACGGATAGGTTTGATCTGAAGCTTTTTGCCCGGTACCGTGGGTGATGGAATTGCCGATAGCCACATACACTTTCTTCTTTTCAGCCCTTACCTTCTTAAGCCCCGCCCCCTTTTCAATCTCTATTCCGCCAAAGTCCATTCCATAATATGCCGGCAAAACAATCTGCCAGTCAGCCCATTCTGCCCCATCCTGATTTTCTATGGTCATCGGTGTCAGGGAATCTTTCTTCAACAGCTTGATATACTCGTAAAACGTTCCATCCTTATACACCGCCATAAAACCGGCACGCACTTTTGCATCGGTACGTTGTACAAAATGCAGGATTATCTTGCTGCTGTTGGTTGCAAAATTTATGCGAACACCCGACTGAGTATGCATCTGCAAAGGATTCATAAAGGTTTCCTTTGCCTTTTCCGTTTTCTTATCAAATCTGTTCAAGCGCACCAGCTCGTCCGATTTATCGATAAAAAAGGTTCCGCCAAAACTGATGGCCGCATCGTTCGGTTTTACAAATTTCATTTGTTGGGCCTCAGCTTGCACGGAGAACCAAAGCAAGCTTATTAACATCCATATTTTGAATCCGTTATTACACATCTTAAATTTTAATGATTTTAATGATTGTCTCTGTTGTTTTCAGGAAATAAATACCCTTGGGTAAATCTTTCATGTCCAATACTATTTGTTGTGCATATAAGGTTTTAACCCAAAAGGGTAGCTCTTTACCACTGATATTAAAAAGCCGGATATTTCGCGGCTGCTTGTCGGCAAAGCGGATATAAAGCTTATCCTGCACCGGATTGGGGAACACCTTTACTTGATTCTTTTCCGCAGGAAGTGCAATAGAAATAGTGGGGTCCAGTTCGTAAGCACCGATATCAGGTTTTCCGTCGCTGCGGGGCATTCCCAAATAATCATCGGCAACCAGAACAGGAGTATATCCGCGATCAATAGCGGGAGAATTTTTCGCCAGGCGAAAATCATCCGCATTGACATTATAGAATTGCGGATTTGCTTCAAACCAACCACTTGTCAATCCTTTTGCCACCGGCTCGGAGCCATTATTATTAAATAACAAATTGGAATCGACCACCAGAAAAAAATTATTAGCCCCAACTCGGCCCAACGCCAATTTTGTAGGTTTCGACCAGGATATATTATTACGGAAAGTAACATGTTTGGTGGTATTATACCCCAGTCCGCCCGGTTTGGCCGGGCCATTGGAGGTTCCATTATCGTAAACCGTATTATGCTCCACCAGTACACGATCAGTTCTATGGATAACAATGCCACTGGCCCCGTTGCGATAAGATAAATTATTGGCCACAACCGAATAACCATGATTATAAGTGTCGCTATTACGCGTAAAGAAAATCCCGGAGCCCTCGTCAATTACAAAATGGATAAATGATTTGCTGGGGGCCCATGAATAAATCTGGTTTTCATTATCGTGCACCTTATTTTTCAGGATAAAAATCTTATTTCCGGGAAAAGTATCATTGGCGGGCAAAACCTGTGATTCGGCAATCGTCAAAGCCCCTACTCCGCCCGGTGTACGCATGGTACAATAGCGCACCTCGTTACCTTTTACCGTTGTATAATCACTGCGTTGCACCCGCAATCCTGAGGCCGTAGTCCATTCCACCAAATTATTTTCCAGAATGATATGATGCGAACTTAAAGCAATTAGTCCAATACCATTATAATAAGGTGGCCGTTCAACATTTATGGTAGCGGGTTTTGTTAACGTTTGCCCATATAAAGCTGTATCGGTAATATCAATACCCATTTCCTGTGCCAGGTCATGAATGTTCCCCAAAGAATCTTTATACAATCCCCATGCCGCCTGCAATTGTTGCAGCGTAATACCATCCGCTATTCCTTTGATATGAAAACCTGCAAACTTCACATAAGATGATCTCCTGATGTTCACACCCTTAGCAGCATCAAATTCCAGCAAAACCGTATCACCGGGAAATGGCATAAAAACAATCCATGCATTGGCAGTGCCATTACATGTAATTAATGCGAGCATTTCAGACTTCCAAATATCACCATTACCAAAATTATCATTGTGATATATGCCCCCATGCACGAAAACCGTATCGCCCGGAACCGCCACATTTGCTGCTTTGGTAATGGTCGCGTAAGGATTGGACACCGTACCGGTACCGGTAGTATCCGAACCATTCACGGCTACATGTATATTTTGTGCTTTCAACGCTTGCAACGCGCTGAAAAACAAAAATATAATCAATATTTTAGATATAACATTCATGCTAAAAATACATATTTATAAGTTCACTTTCTTTATAACCGATTCGTTGGGCAAGTACGTACAGATATTGTCCTTTCTTTATCTTGAACGCTTTAGTATAATGTCTCCATCCGGAGTTCAAATCCGGTTTAATTTCTTTATCACTAATTATGTAACCGATGGACGCACCTTGGGTGACACAGCTCAAGCTTACCGTCTTCTTATGTACATTTATTTCCGGTTTGGCCGTTTGCGGTTGTATCCCATCGGGCCACATTTGTAAAAACATTTCTTTTTCCGGAATCACGGCTTTATCGCCCACCTGCGCCAACCAAGCATCCATTGCTGCGCTTAATTCTTTTCGCTTTCCGGCATAAGCCGTATCATCAATCAAATTGTGCAAATTCTCCGGATCAGTTTCACAATCATATAATTCCTCTTTGGTTTTCTTAATACGGAACCAATAATTCTGGTCACGGTTTAAGGCTCCCAAAGCATTCAGTCGTAACATTTCATTCGTCATCGGGATGTGTTTGCGGTACGCAATATCCTTGTATGCAGGCAATTCGGGATGATAATTCCGTACATATAAATAACGATGATCGCGCACGATACGGATTCTGTCGGTAAACTCATCGAAACGGTCGCCCGAACCAAAAACATAGTTGCGCGGATTTACTTTATCCGTATTCGGGGCAAAGGAGCTACCTTGCATATAAGCAGGCAGCGGCACTCCGGCCAGGCTCAATACCGTCGGGGCGAAATCCACATGGGAAATCAGTTGGCCGGTATTTTCACGCCAATATTTATCGAAATAAGCACGCCACTTTTGCGGAACGCGAATAATCAAAGGGGTGCGCAAGCCCGAATCGTAATGCATACGTTTTCCCCGCGGCAAAGGCCCTCCGTGGTCACTAAAAAAAAAGATAATGGTATTTTCCAATAAACCGTCTTCCTCCAGTTGTTGCAGCATCTTCCCTATTTTTTTGTCCAACAATTCAATATTGGAATAGTTTCGTGCCATATCGGTACGTACAATTTCATTGTCGGGGAAATAGAGGGGTAAATGCACCGAATCGGGATTCACGGTTTGCGGCAGGTTCGCGTTTTTCCAAATACGTGATTCGTGGGTAACGCCAAAATTAAATACCGAGAAAAAGGGCTGTCCTTTGGAACGGTGCCGCCAATGTGCTTTGGCATTGTTTTCGTCCCAAGCCGTAACCGGAGCCGCAAACTGATAATCGGTTTTTTGATTATTGCTACAGAAATAACCCGCATCGCGCAAATATTCCGTAAAGCAATGTACTTGAGGCGGAATCACAGCAGCATACAACGGTACCGGATCACCATTGATATCACGCGCCTTGCTCGGCCCCGAATAATCACGTTTACCCCAGCTCATCACATCTTTACCTGTGCGCATATGCATGGTGCCGATAGAAACAGGATACATGCCCGTGATAATGGACGAACGATTGGGTGCACAAACACCTACTGTTGCATATACATTTGTAAACACATAACCCTCTTTAGCCAGCTTGTCGAGGTTTGGCGTTTTTGCCGTGGAATCCCCGTACATTGATAAATAAGGGCTGATATCTTCGCAGCTCAACCATAAAATATTGGGGCGATTTTGTGCTTGCATACCGCTGCCCGAAAACACAGAGAGCAGTATCATCAGAGATACTGCAAAGTGTTTGAAATTAGATATGGTTTTGCCGCTTAAAATCATTGAATCAGTATTTTTACCGGATAAGCATCCAGTTTCAGAAAATACAAACCGGGACTATATTCCGACACATCCACTTGATTGTGCTTGCCTGATTGCAGTAATTTTCCACTGATATCAAAAAGCTCCCATTGCTTAAAATCTCCTTCAATATGCACAATCTTCGTCGCCGGATTAGGATAAACGCGGAAATCTCGATGCTGAATATTCGACTTATCATCTATGGCCAACATATATTCGTAGGTCGGCGGATATAAATTATCGTAATAGTGTCCCAATGAAATAGCAGCATAATCGAGATGAAGTACGGGTAAGGTTTTGAGTGCGGCAAAAAGCAGACGGTTATTGGTATCAGCCCTGAAAGGCAATGCGAAAGTATAAGTTGCCCAATTATTTCCCGTAGGCGGTAAAGCTATATTTACCGTACTTGAATATTGTCCGTTTGCGGTAATTGAATTTACGGCGAAATTAGCCGAATCTGTTCCCGTATTCTGATAGCGTACAATTACATTATATATCCCGCTGCGCGGTGTATAAACACTGTCTAAATAAAATTTATCACCGGCAAATGCGCTGGTACAAGTCAAAACCGAATCATCGGAACTTCCGGTAAAAGAAATGGAAGAAAAGCCTTGCACCCCGGTTGCTTTTTCACATTCGTAACGATTACGATAGGGCACCAATAAGGTTTGATCTAAGCGGCGAATCAAAGGATTGAAGCGCTCGGCCTGGGTAAACGGACCGATTCCTTTGGCATTAGGTGCCATATTGTACAAATTCCAAATCGTATTGGAATAGCCCATTTGCTCGGCAGTCATTCGCGTCCACCACATCCAGCGACGTCGATCGGATTTGGGAGCGGCGTTATCCACTCCGTATTCTCCCAAATAAATGGGTAAAGGCTCCGTATTATGGGCAATAGCCCAATTTCGATTGGCCGTATCCACCCTCAAAAAGATGTTCAATGCTTCGTCCCATTCGGGATCCTGATCCCCGTTGTCGGCCCAATTCTTTGTTACACCGAATGTACCCTGTTTGGTAAATTTCCTTGGTTGATAATAATGAAAGGT
>CAYUAN010000092.1:0-14867 GCA_964442545.1 uncultured Prolixibacteraceae bacterium
AACCATATAAGGCATATAAGGGCATATAAGTTTGACTCTAAAAATCCATATCTTTGCGGCGGAATCAACCCATAATCAAAAACACAAATGGCACATTTAATAGCCCCTTCCCTACTTTCGGCAGACTTCGGAAATCTGCAACGCGATATCGAAATGGTTAACCGCAGCGAGGCCGACTGGTTTCATATCGATGTAATGGACGGAATGTTTGTACCGAATATTTCCTTCGGGTTTCCGGTGATTAAATACATACAAAAGCATGCGCAAAAACCTTTGGATGTGCATTTAATGATTATGGACCCCGACCGCTATCTGGAAGAATTTAAGCAGGTTGGCGCCGATATAATCACCGTGCATTACGAGGCCGTTACCCACCTGCACCGCTCAGTGCAAAAGATGAAAAATCTGGATGTAAAAGCCGGCGTGGTGCTGAATCCGCATACCAATGTGCTGCTGCTGGAAGATATTATCGCCGACCTGGATTTGGTTTTGCTGATGTCGGTAAACCCCGGCTATGGCGGACAAAAGTTTATCGAGAACACCTACAGCAAAATAGCCCGTTTGAAAGACCTGATTATCCGTAAAAACTCTAAGGCACTCATTGAGATTGACGGAGGCGTAGGGCTGCATAATGTGCAAAAACTGGTTGCAGCCGGAGCTGATGTTCTGGTAGCCGGAAATGCCGTGTTTGGCGCGGAAGATCCCGAAAATGTTATCCGTGGGCTAAAACACTTCTAAGTACGGGAATTCCCCTAATAAAACTTAACGCTTTACATAAGGTTTCTCCAGCACAATTTTAATCTCCTCCCCTTCTTTGAGCTTGTCCGCGGGTTTGTGATTATTGATGATGCCCGTTAGTTCCACTTTTATCAGATTGCCCGTACGCTTGCTTAATTCTTTCAATGTCTCCCCTTCTTTGGCACGCGCAATATGCACATAGGACTGCATAATGGACGCCCGCTCTTCGTCGGTCAGTGAGCGCATGCTCAGAACGGATTTATGCAAAACATCCGCATCCGGCTCGGGCGCCATCGCCACGACACGGTATAAATGACCGTTCAGCGGCAGCCAATAAACCAATGCCACATTGCGGTAGTTGTAGCCCGCCTCCACAAAACGAATCATATAGGCTTTATCACCGTGAAAATCAAAAGACTTCTTTTCCTTGATTTGATTTTTGTACTGCCCGCTTAATTTCGACATAAATTTTCCCGCGGCCTCCTCAGCACTCAGTCCTTCTTTCTCCGGCATCAAATAGATTCCCGCATTTTTCTTTTCATTCATAGCCATCACAGCTTCGGGACGATTCTGCACCGCCCACTTTTTGGGAAATTCAAAATACATATTCAGGTCGGGATGCAGAAAAATATTTTTACGCACCACACCTCGGGCCGGATCTTTTCCGTACAAAACCCCGTCAAATTCCATTAAAAAATCACTGCTGACCGGGGCCGCCTTAAGCTCCTTCAAGGACTCCGATTCTTTTTCAATCCGCTTGCTGCGATCGGGCGTATAGGGATGATCCGAGAAATAACTTTTCGATTCCTTATTTCCGGTCTCCGCCTCAATGGCTTTGCTCATACGCGCCAAAACCACGGACAATGCCGCGGGTTCATATCCGGCTTTGGATGCCAAAAGCACTCCTTGGGCATCGGCCTCATTTTCGTACTTACGGCTGTATGATGCCACCAACAGAGCACTGGGCGCCTGCAACGGCGCATTAATCATCGCACCCGCGCTTTCGCTAAATAATCCAACAATATTTCCCGGAAGTTGCAAAATAGCGGGAAAGATTGCTTTTTTCATCTGGCGAATAGTATGACGGTTGTTGGAGTGAATAATCTCATGTCCCAGAATCCCGGCCAGCTCATCCTCAGTCTCAATCAAAGGAATCAGTCCTGTGGTAATATAGATATAACCGCCGGGCAGGGAAAAGGCGTTTGGCGATTCGTCGGGGATAATGGCAAAACGGTAGGTAAACAAAACCGTATCCAGATGCGATAACAGTCGCTGCCCTACTTTGGTAATATAGGCGGTCATGGCAGAGTCTTTATAAATACCCATGGTTTGCTCCACCTTTTTGGCATTCTCGGCCCCCAGTTTAATATCCTTATCGATGCTTTGGGCAAAAATCGCCGGCACTGCAAGAAATAATATAAATAAAGTCAGAAGTTGTTTTTTCATAATAAATTGATGTTTTTCAGATGGGCGAAGATAATGCTTTTTGAGGCAGCGCATTTTAAGAATTCCGATTTCATGGTTGGAGAAAACAAGGCCCGCATACGGCATATTCAATGGTAGAATACTTAACCAGTATATTTTTGGTGTTTTTCTCACTCATTTTCCATCATGCTTTTTCAGGCCCACTAATTTAATAAATTTTCCCAAGCCCATTTTGCCTATCTTTGCCACAAGTCTTTTCAATTAACAATAACTCAAGCAAAAGGCGAATTAAAATCACACTATGACATTTGACGAATTTAAGCTTAACGAACAACTCCTGGATGCGTTGTATTATATGGGGTTTGAGAAAGCGACACCCATACAAGAACAAGCCATCCCGTTAATTATGCAAGGCCGCGACCTGATTGGCACGGCACAAACCGGAACCGGTAAAACAGCGGCATTTATATTGCCCGTACTCAATAAACTCAGTAACGAAGAACGCAAAGAAGGCACCCGTGTGCTGGTGATTGTGCCCACACGCGAATTGGCCGTGCAAATCGAGCAGCAGGTGCAGGGATTTTCCTATTATGTGGACATCAGCTCCATCGCCATTTACGGCGGCGGCGACGGGGCCAACTTTATCGACCAAAGCCGCGCCCTGAAGAATGGCGTGGAAATCGTGGTAGCCACTCCGGGCAAACTGATTTCGCACCTGAATATGGGCTATGTAAATACCGAGCATCTGGATTTCCTGATTCTGGACGAGGCCGACCGTATGCTCGATATGGGCTTTTATGACGACATCATGCGCATCAGCTCGTTTTTACCCGAAAAGAAACGGCAAACGCTGATGTTCAGCGCGACCATGCCGCCCAAGATTAACAAGCTGGCCAAAACCCTGTTGGATAATCCCGCGGAAATAAAGATTGCCATTTCGAAACCCGCTGCAGGCGTTACTCAAGAGGCCTACCTCACTTACGACAAACAAAAAAATCCGCTGGTAAAGCAGATTATTTCGTCCAAGGAGGAATACCGCAGCATATTGATTTTCACCTCCACCAAGAAAAAGGTGTTTGAGATTGTGCGCCAACTAAAAGGTAACGGTTATAGCGTGGAAGGCATTTCCTCCGACCTCGACCAGCGCGAGCGCGAAGATGTATTGATGCGTTTCCGTTCGCGGCAAACCAAAGTATTGGTGGCCACCGATGTGCTTAGCCGCGGTATTGACATCAAAGATATTAACCTGGTTATCAATTACGATGTGCCGGGCGATGCCGAGGACTATGTACACCGTATCGGCCGTACGGCGCGCGCCGAAACCAAAGGCGAGGCCATCACGCTGGTAAACGAGGACGATATGTACAAGTTTGTGCGTATTGAGCGTTTGATTGAACGCGAAATACCGAAGTTGCCCCTACCCGAAGAATTGGGCGAAGGTCCGAAATACACCCAAAATCCGGGCGGCGGCGGTAGAAAAGGCGGTTTTAAAGGCAAAGGCCGTGGCGGCAATTTCCGCAAGGGCGGTAAAGGAGGAAAAAGTAAAGGCGGAAAGAGATACGGAAATAAGCAAGGAAAAGGGCGTTCCGGTAAAGGCGGACAAAACCGCAACAAACAAAACGCAAACCGTAATCAAAACAGATAAACCGGCATTCCGGACTTATAATATCTTCCCCGCTCCGATATTATGCTCCAATTCAATTTGCATAATGCGGAAGCCCAATCGCACCTCATTGGCGGCATAAATCACACCGGCCAGAACCGACAGCATGCCGCCGACAAAAAAGGCCATGGACAGCTCGGAGACAAAGCTCAGACTGGTGTAGATATACAAGCCGATGCTTAAGACAGAGAAAATAAACAGCGCGATGCCCACGGTATAAAGCCAGACGGTATTTTTAATCATCCGCATCCGGTTTTCAAGAAGTGGCAACTGTGTACGGATACAGTTTCGCCTTTGCTCGTTTGGCTCGTCCAGCCCGCGGTATTCCAGATTCAAGGTGCGCACGCGGTTTATAACCAGCGAATACTTATTATTCATGCCCAACAGCAGCAATCCGCAAGCGGAAATCATCAGGGCCGGAGCCAACATGCTTTGAATTATTTCAATCATTTTTCTTCAGGTTTTAAGGTTTGTGCAAAAATACTTCCCGTATTTCATTCAAAGAAAAAGCCCGCACCGTATTTTACGGCCGGGCAATTGATTTTTATCAAAGCTTAATAATGTATCAAGACAGTTTTTAAGATTAAAACCGGACAGGGTGTTTTACTTTCGACTTCAGCAGGGCGATATCCACCACATCCATCACATCGTCCACATAATGGAAGGTCAAACCCTTAATGTATTTCTGATTGATTTCGTGCACATCTTTTTTATTTTCCGATGACAGAATAATCTCTTTGATATTGGCCCGTTTGGCCGCCAAAATCTTTTCCTTGATTCCACCTACCGGCAGCACTTTCGAACGCAATGTCAGCTCTCCCGTCATCGCGATGCGCGACTTCACTTTACGCTGGGTAAATGCCGAAGCCAGGGCCGTAAAGAAAGTAATTCCCGCCGAGGGGCCATCCTTGGGCGTGGCGCCTTCGGGTATATGGATATGTACATCCCATTTCTCAAAAGCCTTTTGTGGAATGCCCAGCTTATCGGCATGGGCACGCAAATATTTATAGGCCACCGTAGCCGATTCTTTCATCACATCGCCCAGCGAACCCGTCATGGTAAACTGGCCTTTTCCCTTGCTTAAGCTAACCTCCACAAATAAAATTACGCCACCCACACTGGTCCAGGCCAGGCCCGTCACCACGCCGGCTTTATCATTATCAATGGCCTTATCTTTATGAAACTGTTTGGGGCCCATTATCTCAACCAAATCATCCGTGCTAAGCTCTTTGTTAAACTCCTGCTCCATCACCACATATTTGGCACGGTTACGGATAATTTTGGCAATATGCTTATCCAGAGTCCGCACGCCCGACTCGGAAGTGTAATCCTCGATCAATCGCTCCAAAACCGGACGTTTGAACACCAATTGGCCTTTCTTAAAGCCATGCTCTTCAAACTGTTTTGGAATCAAATGCCGTTTGGCGATTTCCAACTTCTCCTGTATCAGGTAACCGCTCAGATTGATAATCTCCATACGGTCGCGCAGGGCGGGATGAATGCTTGCCAATGAATTGGCCGTAGCGATAAACATAATTTTCGACAGGTCGTATTCCACCTCCAGATAATTATCGTAGAAGGCCGAATTTTGCTCCGGGTCCAGTACTTCAAGCAAAGCCGAAGCAGGATCACCACTGATATTTCCGCCAACCACTTTATCAATCTCATCCAGCACAAATACCGGATTTGATTTTTTCGCTTTGCGCAAACTCTGGATAATACGTCCGGGCATAGCGCCGATATATGTTTTCCGGTGTCCGCGAATCTCGGCCTCATCACGCAGTCCGCCCAAGGCCATACGGATATATTCGCGGTTCAGGGCACGGGCGATGGAACGGCCCAGCGAAGTTTTTCCCACGCCGGGAGGGCCTACAAAACACAGAATTGGCGACTTCATATCCCCTTTCAGCTTCAGCACGGCCAGATATTCCAAAATACGTTCCTTGATTTTATCCAATCCGTAATGGTCTTCGTCCAGAATATCCCCGGCCTTTTTCAGGTCGAAATTATCATTGGAAAATTCATTCCAGGGTAAATCAACCAGTGTTTCCAGATAATTGTGCAGTATGGAAAATTCCGCAGCCATGGGATTCATGCGGCTGAGCTTGGCCAGTTCTTTTTCAAAAGTTTCTTTTACATTATCCGGCCATTTCTTACTTTTCGCTTTCTCTTTCAGCTCTTTGATATCCTGTTCGTGCGGACTTCCGCCCAGCTCGTCCTGAATGGTTTTCAATTGCTGATTCAGAAAGAAATCGCGCTGCTGCTTATCCAAATCGGACTTCACCTTGTTCTGAATCTGATTTTTCAGTTCCAGCATCTGAATTTCCTTGGTCAGCAAACCCAACAATTCCTGGGCGCGTTCACTCAGCTCGGTAATCTCCAGCAAACGCTGTTTATCCTCCAATTCGCTATTCAGATTGGATGAAATAAAGTTGACCAGAAAAGAGGGGCTTTCAATATTTTTTATGGCGAAACCGGCATCCGACGGAATATTCGGATTCAGTTTAATGGCTTTCAAAGCCAGGTCTTTGATCGAGTCCATCAGGGCGGTAAACTCCTCTGTTTTATCCACTACCACATCGGTAAGCAAAGGCGTTACCCTAGCGATAAAATAGGGTTCGTTCTGCACCTCGCTGTCCAAAGCGATACGGTTGCGCCCCTGAATGATTACCGTAGTGGAATCATCGGGC
This sequence comes from uncultured Prolixibacteraceae bacterium, assembly GCA_964442545.1. Classification (GTDB taxonomy): domain Bacteria; phylum Bacteroidota; class Bacteroidia; order Bacteroidales; family UBA1556; genus UBA6267. The sequence continues at coordinate 6,517 of CAYUAN010000092.1, forward strand.
ATCTTCAGCACCTTTACCACCTGGGCCATCACTCCGGTTTTAAACAGGTCGTCAAAAACAGGATCTTCAATTACCCCGTCCTTTTGCGCCACAACGCCGATCAGCTTCGATCCGCTGTATGCATCGTTTATCAGTTTGACAGACTTCTTCCGCCCTACCGTAATGGGAATCATCACACCCGGGAAAAGCACGGTATTGCGCAAAGGCAGTATCGGCAACTCCTTGGGCACATCCTCTTCATCCATGGGTAAATCCTCCTGGCCGGGCATCAACGGAATAAATTCCGTTTCGCCTTCAATTATATCCGATAATCCGATTGATGTTATTTCGTTAAAATCCATAGTTCATTGTCATCTTGTCAGCACAAAAACCTCTTGATAATTTTCAAAAATTATTATGCGGCACCCTTAAACGGCACCAACAAGTTCAACAGCCTGGTTTTCTGTGTTTTAATCTAATTTATATAATATTCTGTTTTCGGCAGTCCCCATATGACCAATAGCTGTGCCAAATAAAAAAAGCAGCCGACGAATTAAAAACGGCTGCTAATATGTCGTTTATTCCAAGGCCTTACAGTGTCTGGTCGTAAACAGCCTTCAGTATATCTTGTTCAACCTTATCAAATTCTTTTCCACGACGCGCATAAACACGCTTGGCAACCTCAACGGCCTTCCGGAAGTTATACTTCTTGTAACCGCTCGGCCCGCCCCAGTTAAACGACGGAATAAACTGTCGCGGGAATCCTGTTCCGAACACATTGACATTCACCCCAACTACTGTTCCCGTATTAAACATCATATTAATACTGGATTTGGAATGGTCACCCATAATCAGGCCGCAAAATTGCAAACCGGTATCGGTAAAGGTTTCTTGTCCGTAGTTCCAGATACGCACGGTATCGTATGTATTTTTCAGGTTTGAAGTATTGGTATCGGCTCCCAGGTTGCACCATTCGCCGATAACCGACTGCCCCATAAAACCGTCGTGTGCTTTGTTAGAATAACCGAGAATAAGCGAATTATTCACCTCGCCGCCGATTTTCGAATAGGGCCCGATAGAAGTAGGGCCGTAAACCTTAGCGCCCAATTTCACCACGCCGCCTTCGCCTAAAGCAAAAGGTCCGCGAATGATGCTGCCTTCCATCACCTCGGCATTTTTACCGATATAAATTGGCCCTGCGGTTGTATTCAAAATAGCCATTTCCACTTTGGCGCCCTCTTCCAAAAATACAGGATGCTCCCCAATAACACGGTTTGTATCGCTCAGTTTTTTCGACTTGCGGCCTTTGGTCAGCAAAGCAAAATCATCGGGGATTGCCCGGTTCAGTTTGGAAAACAAATCCCATATATTGTTGATGCAGAAGGTATCACTTTTAAGTTTCACTTCTTCCGGATCAGCGGCATCCATATTTTCCAGACTCTCCAGCGTAAGGTTCATGGCAATAACTTTCACATTTCCCACCAGGGCCTGATTTGTTTTCAAAGCCAGAATTTCCTCCAAAAGGGAATCCGAAGGCGCTACCGAACTATTAATTAGAATATTAACATCCCCTTTCACCAGAGGATACTTTTCTTGCAAATAGTCCTCCGTTAAAAATGAGGTTTTCGCTTTCAGGTATTGCTCCCATTTTTCGCGCATGGTAAGAATACCAAAACGCAGCTCGCCCACCGGCCGCGTAAATGTAAGGGGCAACAAATTGTTTCTTACGGTTTGGTCATCAAATAATATAAAATTCATAGCTACTTATTTTCGGTTTTTGATTGCTGTAAATATACGACTTTTTGATACTTCTACAAATCAAGAATGCAAAAAAAAAGCCCCTCAAAAAGGAGCTTTCCACAGTACTAAAATGTCTTTTATTTGGTCTCTTTCTTTTCGAAATGTTTTTTATAACGATTCTTGAATTTATCCACACGTCCTGCCGTATCAACAAGCTTCATCTTACCGGTGTAAAATGGATGGGACATATGAGAAATTTCCAGTTTAATCAACGGATATTCATTACCGTCTTCCCACTTAATCGTCTCTTTTGACTTGGCAGTCGATTTAGTGATAAAAGAATAACCGTTTGACATATCTTGAAATACGACCAATCTGTAATCTGTTGGATGAATGTCTTTTTTCATAATTTCTAAACCTTTTAATTTTCGGACTGCAAAAGTAATTGTATTTGCGGAAATAGCAAACCTTTATAAAGCATTTTTCAAATATTTTTTGTTAACAAGTCTTACAAGCCCCCAAGAAAGTTTATTACATCCACATTATCAGCATATTCATCAAGGCGCGGATATTGTGTATTACCGAATTTTTCGTGTGGAATATGCAGCTTTTCTCCACCTGCGACACACTGAATTTGCGCACTTTCGGTCAGTAAACGCCTTTGCAGCACCTCCAAATCGTCATATTCCTCGTAATGAAGCACTGATACGGGCGAGGCCAATGATTCGTTTTCGGTCAGCAAACAAAATCCGTTATCCAGATGCGGCACCTTGTTCAGTAAAAAAATGGACTTATTGTATTCGTAATTATTGAAATATTTAGTATGCTCGTGCAAAAATTCATAAGCGGTAAAAGCATCCAGAAGACGAGTTAAATCATATTTTTCAGGAACGAATATTTTCGACACGCTGCGACAACCCAAACCGAAATACAGAAACACATCGTCGGCAAGGGCCTGCAATTGTTCTTCGGATTCATCGCCTTCAAGCACGGCTGCCGAATTGCGATTACGACGGATAATATGCGGGTATTTCCCAAAATAATAATCGAAATAACGGGCCGAGTTATTACTGCCCGTGGCAATCACCGCGTCAAAATCTTTCAGCAGATGGGAAACAAAAATTATTTTATCGCGAAACCCCTCCTCTATTTCAATCAGTTTATCCGCCAGGAAAGGCAAAAGAAATTCATCCTGCGACGAAAGCTTTCCTTTGAACACTTTCCCCGAAATCAACACACTCAAAAAATCGTGAAAACCGACCAGGGGAATATTCCCCGCCATAATCACCCCTATTTTCGTTTCCGCCTCATCAAAATAGTTTTCAGGATAAGTGGCCGTCCAATTTTGCAGCTTTTCGCTACTTAGCCAATCGGCTATGGATTGCAAAGCGATGCGTGTAAAGCGCGGATCGAACCAGGGATTATGCACCTTGGCCTTGATAATGATTTCCTCAAAATCCGGCTTACCGTCAAGGCCTGCCCTGATTTCGTCGCCCAAACGGGCAAATGCACTAATGCGTTGTTCTAAAGTCATTCCTATGAATTTTCAGCAAAAGTATTCTTTTTAAACCCATCAACAAAACCATGTTAGTAAATCGATGAATAGCTCGGAAACCTGCCGCAGCTTTAGCTTAAATTTGTAGGGTATGATGGAAGTACTATTACCGGAGCAGCTCAACTTTTGGCAACAAATCACCTTATATACACTATATGGAGCGGCAGCTGTCCAATTTATTTTCCTCTGGATTATTTTTTTCCGCTTCGCATTCTTTACCAAAGCTCCCGTTGTAAATAAAGAAAATCAGGAAGCCGTATCGGTAATCATCGTGGCGCGCAACGAATACAAAAACCTCAAAAAGAATCTTCCGAAAATTCTGGAGCAGGATTATCCGCAATTTGAGGTAATCCTGGTAAATCACGCTTCGGAAGACGACACGGTGTATCTGGTTCGCGAACTGCAACAAAAATATCCGCACTTGCAATACCTCGAAGTGCAGGATGATGTCAACTTTTTTGCAGGAAAAAAATTCCCGCTTTCGGTAGGTATTAAATCCGCAAAAAACGACTTGCTATTATTAACCGATGCCGATTGCTACCCTGCTTCCGATCAATGGATTGCCGAAATGACCGCTAAATTTTCGGATAAAAAATCAATTGTATTGGGCTATGGCGGCTACGAAAGCCGGCCGGGTTTTCTGAACAAGCTGATTCGTTTCGACGCCATGCGTGTGGCGACATTATATTTATCCTTTGCCAAATGGGGCATGCCGTATATGGGTGTGGGGCGCAATCTGGCTTATCGCCGTTCATTGTTTTTCGAACAAAACGGATTTCAGTCGCACCTGCATATCCCCTCCGGTGATGACGATCTTTTTATCAATTCGGTCGCCCGCGGACGAAATACAAGTATTGCCGTGGGAAAAAATTGCAAAACAATTTCGGAATCAAAAACTACTTTTACGGATTGGTACTATCAAAAACGCAGACACTTAACAACAGGCAAGCATTATAAATTTAAACATTTAGTACTATTGGGCCTATGGGATATTAGCACAATAATTTTTTTCGTAGTTAGCATTTTCATGTTATCTTTACACTTTCAAGTAATTATTGCCGGAGTCTTGCTCGGATTCCGGATTTTAAGTCAAATTATAATAACGATAAATATCATGTTTTTGTTCTCCGAAAAAAAATTATTACTACTTTCGCCGCTATTGGAGTTGCTATTACTATTAGCAGGCCCGATATTACTAATTAATAATACATTTTTTTCAAATAACCGTAGATGGTAATAAATCCTAATTTCACTGATAAGGCGAAAAGAGATTATGAACTTATCAGGCTGGCTTTAGATCATAATGATCGCACTGCATTTGCAACATTAATGGGGAATTATCGTGATTCCATTTATTTTATGTTGTTAAAAATGACCAATAATAAGGATGACGCTGAAGACCTTACCATTGAGGCATTCGGCAAAGCATTCAAAAAGTTGGAGCAGTACACACCTGATTATGCTTTTAGCACATGGTTGTTCAAAATCGCCGCCAATAACTGTATCGATTTTATTCGACGGAAGAAAAAGCATCTGGTTTCTATAGACAAAGAATACCAAGATGAAAGCGGAACCGAGCTGGCTCAGCGAATCCCCGCCGAGGTCTTAGACCCCGAAGAGGAGATGATTAAAGATCAAAAGATCAAGATCATGCGCGAAGTTGTGGACAAACTGAAGCCGCATTATCGTATCCTGATTGAGTTGCGCTATTTCAAGGAGTATTCCTATGAGGAAATAGCTTCTGAGCTCAATATCCCCTTAGGGACGGTAAAAGCCAAGCTGTTCAGAGCTCGTGATTTGCTCTATAATATTGTTCAACGTTCCGAAGGTCATATTTAGTTGAAACTAATGTATTTTTAATATTATAAAACTTACTAAAAGCAATTTTATTTTTCAACGCTTGACAATATTATTTTCGCGAATTGTGCAATCTTTACAGCTGTTTTGGTGCACAAAAACATGAAAAACAAAAATATCTTTGAATATTTTCTTTCCGGTGATTAAATAAATCACTTACAAGATAAGTAACACGCTATTACCTCATTGCCAGGAAATCACTGCGCAAGAACATTAAAAATACAATACTGCCTTGGCAAAGTGGGATACACTTCAAAAATCATATAGATAAAGGTCAATTCCATTTATCCGGAACGGTAATTTTGTACAATATATTTACGGAAAACAGTTAACAATTTTTCATTTTATCGGGTTTTCCTCAGGCTTTCCGTTTTTTTATTTTTTACATTTGCTTATCAACGAACAGCTGCACAATGAAGAACATTATCATTCTGATATTAGTTTTAATTTCATCCACCTTGTTCGCGCAAAGCAAGCGGGTTTATACCACCTCCCGTATATCCGACCCTCCGAAAATCGATGGAATTTTGAATGATCAATGTTGGCAAAAAGGCGACTGGGGCGGAGGTAATTTTATTCAGCGCGAGCCCAATGACGGCGCCCCAGCCACACAGAAAACCTATTTCAAGCTCTTTTATGACGATGAGTTTATCTATGTTGCCATTCGCGCGCTGGAGAACCCGGACAGCATCGACCGGCGCCTGGTACGGCGGGACAATCAGGAAGGTGATCTGGTCGGGGTACATTTCGACAGCTACCACGATTTGCGTACTTCTTTTAGTTTTTTGGTAAATGCCGCAGGGGTAAAATCAGATATTTTATACAGCAATGACGGAAATAAAGAGGATAAAAACTGGAACCCGATTTGGTTTGTAAAAACATCGGTGGATCACAAAGGATGGTACGCGGAAATTAAAATTCCCCTGAGTCAATTACGATTTTCGGATAAAGAAAATAAGGTTTGGGGCTTTAATGTGGCCCGCTATATTTACCGGAGCGAAGAGCTGTCGTTCTGGAATCCCATTCCCCGTACTGCCTCGGGCTATGTACATAATTACGGGGAGCTTTTGGGCATATCGGACTTAAAACCGAAACGCATCGTCGAGCTTGCCCCTTATGTTTCAACAGGAATTGAAACTTATGAAAAGGAGGACGGAAACCCGTACGCCACCGGAACAGAATGGCTGTTTAATGCCGGCCTCGACGGCAAAGTGGGAATCACCAATGATTTTGTGCTGGACTTTACCTTTAATCCCGACTTCGGCCAGGTGGAAGCCGACCCCTCGGAAGTTAACCTGACGGCTTTTGAAACCTATCAGCGCGAACGCCGTCCGTTTTTTGTCGAAGGCAGTAATATTCTGGATTATAAAATCTCGCCCGGCAAACACGAAGGCGCCCGCGACAATCTTTTTTATTCGCGCCGCGTGGGACGTATGCCCCAGTATTATCCCGATATTCCTGATGACGCCTATATGGATTTCCCGATGGTAACACGAATTTTGGGGGCCTTAAAACTCACCGGCAAAACCCAAAACGGGCTTTCGCTGGGCGTGATGGAAAGTGTAACCAACGAAGAGAAAGCGAAAATCTGGGAGAACGGAAGCGAGCAAAAACAGGATGTGGAACCCCTGACCAATTATTTTGTCGCCCGGGTGCAAAAGGATATCAACAAAGGCCTGACCATTATCGGCGGGGAAGTGAATTCCACCTACCGCAATATACAGGATTCCAATCTGCTTTTTCTGCCCAAGTCGGCTTTTAGCGGCGGGGTGGATTTTACACAATACTGGGGCGACCGGCGCTACTTTCTGAAAACATCACTGGTGGGAAGCAGCATTTCCGGCGACAGCCTGGCGATGATTGAGCGGCAGACCTCCTCGCAACGCTACTACCAGCGCCCCGATGCCGATTACATCACGCTGGACTCCGGCATCACCTCCATGCAAGGCCATGGCGGAAATATGACCATCGGGAAGGATGTGGAAACCGGATGGAGCTATCAGTTGGATTTTTCGTGGCGTTCGCCCGGATTGTCGCTGAATGATATCGGCTATTTGCGGAATGCGGATAAATTTTCTCAATCGGCTAAGCTGAGCTACGGCATTACCAAGCCCCGTGCTTTTTACCGTTCCATCGAATTGGGCATGTACCAATGGCAGGGATGGGATTTCGGAGGCAATCCGATATACAGCGGCTTGATGGCCTATGGCGAATTGCAGTTTAATAACCAATGGACCTTTGTGGTACGTTCGAGTGCCGACTACAATATGCACGATAACAGCAAACTGCGTGGCGGCCCCTCTTTCCATGATCCTTCCAGGATTTTCGTACGGGCGAATATCGAAACCAATACGACCAAACGCTTTTATATGGATATCGGCTTTCGGCAGTCCTGGGGCGAGTTTGATTACTACCGCAAAAACGCCTGGGACGCGGGCTTCACCTATCGCCCCTTTAACGCGCTGTCGGTGGCCTTTCATCCCAATGTGTACGGTACCCGCGACGACCTGCAATATGTGGATGAGTTGAGCTATAAAGGTGAGCCTCGCTATATTCTGGCCCAATTGGAGCAAACTACGGTGGTATTCCGCTTTTATGTGGATTTGAATATAACGCCCGACCTGACCATTCAATATTTCGGCTCGCCTTTTATCAGCGCGGGTGCATACAGTCATTTTAAGATGGTGGAAAACGCCTCCGCGGACGCCTATGCCGAGCGCACACACGAATACACGGAAAATCAGATTGCCTATAACGAAAAAGATGAAATCTGGGATGTGGATGAAAATATGGATGGTGTAACGGACTACCGCATTGATAATCCCGATTTCAATTTCAAGCAGTTTCAGTCGAATCTGGTGCTGCGCTGGGAATATACGCCCGGCTCAATGATTTATTTCGTTTGGACCCAGGTAAAAACCAATTACGATTATCCCGGTATATTTGATTTTGGCGAGGATTTCTCCAGACTCTTAGCCACACGGGGCGATAATGTATTTATGATTAAGGTTTCCTACCGGTTTTTTAATAAGTAGCGGAGATTGTTGGGGAGGATACTGTCATGTTTATTCTGTTTGCCCCAAAAACAGAAAATATATAAGACATTTTTACATTAAAATTCTGATGTCTGCTACTTGTTGCCAACGATTTGAACCTGTCTGCCATCGCAATCGGGAGGAAATCCGACAGGCAGGTATGGTGCGTGCCGCATTTTTGAATA
>CAYUAN010000093.1:0-1615 GCA_964442545.1 uncultured Prolixibacteraceae bacterium
TTATTACGAGTATTTTATCTCGGACGAGGTTTCGGCGGGCATGGTGCTTACCGGCAACGAGATTAAGTCGATTCGCAATGGCAAAGCCAATATCACGGATGCCTACTGCACTTTTGTGAATGATGAACTTTTTGTACGCAATATGTATATCGCCGAATACGATTACGGTTCGTACAACGCCCATGAGCCACGCCGCGACCGCAAACTGCTGCTGACCAAAAGAGAGTTGCGCAAATTACGCAATAAAGTAAAGGACGTGGGACTGACGATTATTCCGTTACGCCTGTATATCAACGAAAAAGGATTGGCTAAATTGGAAATCGGCTTGGCCAAAGGAAAGAAACTTTACGATAAACGGGCCAGTATCAAGGACCGTGATGTAAAACGCGATATGGAGCGGGAACGGTATTGATTTGAGATTTTTAACTATATGAAATCATACGATTTAATAATATTATTACTGGTCATTCCTATTATTTACACAAGTGCCCGGGCTTTTAAGGATTACGGTTTGTTCAACAAACTGCTTTTCAATGCCACACGTATAAAATATCAAAAGGAGTGGTATCGCTTTTTCACCCACGGCTTGGTGCACGGCGATTGGATGCATTTGATTTTCAATATGTATGTGCTTTGGATTTTCGGGGATTTGGTGATGATGTTTTTCTCCTATCTCTATGGGCCTTTGGTAGCCAATCTATTATTTCTGGGGTTGTTTATCCCTGCCCTGCCCCTTTCGAGTATCAGCACCTACCTGAAGCATAAGGAAAACCCCAACTATAATGCCGTTGGCGCTTCCGGAGCGGTTAGCGCGGTGGTATTCGCCTCCATAATTCTATATCCCGAAGGGCGTATGGGGCTGCTGTTTATTCCCGTGATGATTCCGTCCTGGTTGTTTGGCTTGCTCTATCTGGCCTTTACGGCCTATATGGATAAAAAGCAAATGGATAATATCGGACATAATGCGCACTTTTGGGGTTCGATTTACGGAATTGTGTATGTCTTGCTAATTAATCCTTACAGCTTTGTGCATTTCTTTCATGTTATTCTCGGGCGGTAACTTATCATAGAATTGAACGAATTAATCGAATTGTTATCCTCGCGGTCGCTCGGATATTACAGCTATAAAGGTCATCGAGCCTGTCGAGATGTTAGCCTTTTTTTTATTTACGAATTTACTGTGGAACTCTGTGTTATACTCTGTGTAACACTGTGGAACATTCAAAAACATAGTTAATCTGATTTTCAATCCCTTTACCACCCACAACTCCGGCACACTTCCCTTCTCCAAGGGAAACAATTATCTCCCGATTTGTTTCTGAATTCCGGCAAGTCATTAAAAACCTTTGTGCAACTTTGTGCCTTTTGTGTAACAGCTACCTATCGATTTCACAGAGTTTCACAGTGTTGTACACAGAGTTACGCAGTGAAACAATCAAAATATGGCGATAATGTTTTCTTTTTTTTGACGCTGATTATTATGATTCTTATGATTTGTTTTTAAGCATTGCTTTGCAATACTTAAAAAGCTTTCGAAGTTTTTCAAAGAAAAACGCAGGAAGCCAATCATATAGATCTGCGTCTAAAAATCCTTATCCAATCTTCTATTGATACT
>CAYUAN010000094.1:0-4132 GCA_964442545.1 uncultured Prolixibacteraceae bacterium
AATTTCCATATTTAATATTGGTAAACCCGAAGGATGAGATTATTTATTTCCATGAGGGCTACTCGATTGGCATTGGTGAAGCGGTACTGAAACTGATTGATGGGGAGTGATGGGGTGAATGGTTGAATGGGTGAATGGCCTGCCTACCGGATTTACTCCCGAAGGGATGGCAGGTAGGCTAAATGGTTGAATTGGAGTGTTGTAATATTGGAGTGTTGTTGCGGGGCAAATCAAATTTATCGGTATCCTCAGCGAAGATGGACATCAAAAATCAAACATCAATAATGGAAGAGATAAACCGGAAAGATTTTGCAAAGATAGAAATGCGTGTGGGGACAATCGTGGAAGTCTCGGAGTTTAAGGAGGCACGGAAGCCGGCTTATAAACTGCTGATTGATTTCGGGCCATTAGGGATGCGTAAATCTTCGGCGCAGATTACAAAACGCTACCGGGCGCATGAGCTAAGCGGAAGGCAGGTTATCGCGGTTGTAAACTTCCCGCCAAAGCAAATCGCAAATTTTATGAGTGAGTGCCTGGTATTGGGTGTGATGGACGGTGATGATGTAACATTGCTCCGGCCCGATATGCCGGTGGCGAACGGACTTAAAATCGGATAAGGTGAACCAGATAATACAGCATCAGGGCGAAAACTACAAAATCCGCAAACTAATCCGTAAGGGAAAGTTTTCGGAGGCCATGCTGGCGGAAAGGCAGGACGGTAGCCGCTTTATCCTGAAAAAAGCCAAAGGCGCAGAGCGGCAATACATCAAAAAGGAGTTTTCGGTATTGCAAAAAGCTTTCCCCGGCATACCCGTTACCCTCTTGGAACGTGGGGATGAACTTTTGCTGTTAAAACCCTGGATTGAAGGAGAGATACCGGAAGGGAACTTCAAGCAGGCGCGAAAAGATGAAGCCCTGTTCCGGAAGATGCTGCTTAGTTTATTGGAACAACTGGAAAAGCTCCACCAAAACGGCATCTTGCATAATGATATTAAACCCGAAAACATTATTATCAATTCCGAAAAAGGAACAGCCGCCTTTATTGATTTCGGGAATGCCCTGGAATTGGGAAATATTCCCGCGAAATTCCACTATACCTTTATTTACGGCCCGCAGGAAGCCATATTGCAGTTTGCGGATTTAATGCGGTTCAGCAGCGACCTCTTTGCCTTGGGCATGACTTTAATTCAGTGGCTCACGGGTGAGGCGCCCGTTGTTTTTCAGAATCCGACCTTTGGACTGCATCAGCAAATCAATTACCGCTTTGCGGGTTCAAAACGCTTAACAGACGAATGGAACGCCCTTTTGCAGAAAGCAACACGACAGCACTCCTTCGACCTGCCGGTACATCGTTATGCCAAAGAGGAAGTGCGGAAAATGATTCAGGCCGAACAGGAAAAGCGATTTGGGCGTATCGAAGAATTTCGTGAAGCGGTAAATCGGGCAGGAGCGATTTTTAAGGCCCGTAAACGCTTTGGGTTGTTTTAGAAACTCAGCTCTGTGCCTCAAGTGTGTTAATTATCACCCGATTTCCAAAACTAATTCTACTTTTTTAGTGTATTTTTGAGCGGCAAAACAATAAAGCATAAAACATTAAAACAAAGAATATGACACATTTAAAACCGGGCGATAAGGCTCCTGATTTCAATACGGTGGACGAACAGGGAAATCCTGTTAAACTTTCAGATTATAAAGGGAAGAAACTGATTCTGTTTTCGTACCCCAAAGCGATGACGCCGGGCTGCACCAATGAGGCGTGCAATTTGCGCGATCATTATCAAGAGCTGAAAGACAAAGGCTTTGAGCTGCTGGGAATCAGTGCCGATGACGAAAAGCGGCAGCAGCGTTTTAAGGACAAGCACGGACTTCCGTTTCCATTAATTCCGGATACGGAAAAAGAAGTGCTCAAGGCATACGGTATTTGGGGGCCAAAAAAACTTTACGGCCGCGAATATGACGGAATCCACCGCACCACTTTTGTGATTGACGAAAACGGCACCATTGAAAAGGTATTTACAAAAGTAAAAACCAAAGAGCATGCGGAACAAATTTTAGCGGAATACTAGAATTTAATTGACATAAAAAAAGGGTAATTCCACATGTGGAATCACCCTTTTTTTTCTTTTACAAGCTGTGTTCGACTGAAGGCTTAAATGGCCGGAGGCTGAACTCCACCGGCAGGGCCAACATATTTGGCATCGCCAAAACCGAGGATTAAAATAAATATAGGATTCAGGAAAATTAAGCCCAGGGTAAAAGCAACTCCATAGCCAAAGCTCTTGGCTAAATAATAAACCATCATTATACTAATCACAAAGTTCACACCCGGAATAAGTAATAGCAGCAGCCACCACCAGGGCTTTCCAATAATCTCGAGCATCACAATTACATTATAAATCGGAATTAAAACCGCCCAACCGGGTTTGCCGGCTTTTTCATAGATTTTCCATTCGGCAATAATCATAATTATTACCAGAACTAACAAAAATAATATCGTTCCCGTTCCCATGGAATCGGGTGCCATATCAGGCATGTCTTGGAGTAAAATAGTATTAAACATAGCAGAAGATTTTAATTTTTAATATTAATTGTTCAAATATAGGGATATTTGCAATTAAATTAACACAGTAGAAAACAAAATGGAAACAGCTCATAATACGTATCAAAAAAGAGAGGAAATATTAAATGTTGTTTCGCATGGCATAGGCGCCTTGTTTAGCCTTGTGGCGCTTATTGTATTAATAGTTAAATCATGGCCACAAAACAATCTGTTACACTTTTTTATTTTCCTGATTTACGGAATTAGCCTGGTGGTGCTCTACTTCTCCTCCACCCTGTATCATGCGGTACAAAATCCGAAATGGCGTAACCCTTTGAATGTTTGGGACCACATTTCCATCTACCTGTTGATTGCCGGCAGCTACGGGCCTTTCAGCATTATCGCCATGCAAGGCCGCACGATTGCCTGGGTAATATTCACTATTGTATGGGCTTTTGCCATTGTGGGAATTGTACTTAAAATCTTCTTTTTCGGAAAGTATAATATTCTGTCGGCCATTGCCTATGTGGTGATGGGCTGGATCGCCATAATCGGCATCGGGACCATGTTCGAGACCATGCCCCCGGCTGAAATTTATTGGCTGTTTGGCGGTGGTGTGGCCTATACTTTGGGCGCGGTGATTTTTATGTTCGATGAAAAGATTCCTTACAACCACGCCATCTTTCACTTCCTTGTGCTGATTGGCAGCGCTTGTCATTTTTACGCGATCTATACCTACTTGCTGTAATCGTCAGGAATGCGGCCTTAGTTTTTTTCATCCTTTAATAATCCCACATCCATTCATAAAAACGATAATGATCACCGTTCATGCCCAATTTATCATACACCTTTTGGGCTTGGGTATTGGTCTTGTCCACATACAAACGTATGCCGGCATACTCGCCCAGCTCCACCTTCTGCACCAAATTCTGATACAAGGCTTTATACACTCCTTTGCCCCTGTATTCCGGACGGGTATAAACCGATTGCACCCAAAGCACCCAGGCATTTCGCCAATCACTCCACTCAAAGGTCGTCATCAGCGATCCGGCAATCTCACCCTCAATCTCGGCGATGTAATAAATCCCTTTTTGGGCATCATCCAAAACAGCGCTAACCCCCGGCAATAACACTTCGGGCTTAAGTTCTAAATCCTCGGTTTCCCGCGCCATCGCGATCATAAAATCAATTAATGTGGGAATATCTTCTCTTGTTGCGGTACGTATGTTCATGGTTGTTTGTTGTTCTTTGTTTCTTGTTTCTTGTTTAGTACCATCCCTTCGGGAGGAAATCCTGCCATCCCTGTCGGGAGGAAATCCGGCAAGGCAGGTTTCTTGCTTTTTGCCATCCCTTCGGGAGGAAATCCTGCCATCCCTGTCGGGAGGAAATCCGGCCGAAGGTAGGCCTGCCGGCCGAAGGCAGGTTTGTTGGACTGTGTTGGGTTGGCACGGGACGAGTCCGCTGCGCGCTACGCGCTCGCGGAATCTAAGCCCCAACTCCCAACTTCTGTCTTCTGCCTTCCTACTCCTTCTCCAACATTTCCTTCAATGCCCGGTAATTTGTCTTGCCGCTGCCCAGCATCGGAATTTCATC
>CAYUAN010000095.1:0-15355 GCA_964442545.1 uncultured Prolixibacteraceae bacterium
CAGGATGTAATTTAAAGACGGTATTTTCGGGAAGTCTTTATATTTTTTAACTGTGTTTCACTAAATTAAATCAAATTTTTCACATCTTGCCGGCCCGGGGTAAATGTGTTTGCTGAATTAATTAAAAAACTATGAAAACAGATATCTTAATAATTGGAGCAGGCCCTGCAGGTACAGTCGCCGCCGCAATGATTAAAAAAGCCGGACTGGATGTTCTGGTAATTGAAAAAGAAAAATTTCCCCGTTATGTAATCGGCGAAAGTCTGTTACCACGCTGTATGGATGTACTGGAAGATGCGGGTTTGCTGAAAGCCGTAGAAAAGCAAGGGTATCAAAAAAAGTATGGTGCATTGTTCATTCGGAATGAGCAGGAATGTTTGTTTAATTTCTCGGATCAGCATACGCAAGGATGGTCGTGGACCTGGCAAGTTCCGCGCGACCATTTCGATAAAGTTTTGGCCGACGAAGTGGAAAATATGGGTGCTCAGATTCTTTATGAATCAGCGGTTACGGATATTGATTTTCAGGAAGACAAGCAAATCGTTAAGGTAAAAACCGGTGATAGAATCCGGGAAATTGAATCCCGTTTTGTGATTGATGCCAGCGGTTACGGACGGGTGATTCCGCGCCTGCTGGATCTTGACTTACCCTCGTCGCTGAATCCGCGCAGCAGTTTGTTTACACAGGCGGTGGATGTAAAGCGCAGCAATACGGAAGTGGATCAACGCATTACCATTATTGATGCCGAGCCCGGTGTGTGGATATGGATTATCCCGTTTTCAAACGGCAATACTTCGGTAGGTTTTGTGGCTCCGCCGGAATTTTTCGAAAAATACCAAGGCAGCAATGAAGAAAAACTGCGGCAAATGCTTGCCGACCAAAAACTCACCGCCGAGCGTTTTGAAGGCGTGGACTATATTTTTGACCCCATCTTTATCCCGAGCTATTCCATTGCCATAAAAGCACTGCACGGCAAGGGCTGGGTGGTTGCCGGTAATGCGACAGAATTTCTTGATCCGGTATTTTCGTCAGGGGTTACCTTCGCTTTGGAGTCGGGTTGGAAAAGTGGTATTCTGGCCGCAAAACAACTTAAAGGCGAAGCCGTGGACTGGGCAGAAGAATATGATAAGCATCTGCTGCAAGGCGTAGAAACATTCCGGACCTATGTAAATGCATGGTATGACGGAAAACTGCAAACTATTTTCTTCGCCCATAATGTTAACCCGAAAATCAAGCGACAGATTTGCTCGGTATTGGCGGGCTATGTTTGGGATAAAACCAATTCCTATGTACGGAATCACCGTAATGCACTAAACACATTAGTCAGCCTGCTTGAAGAAGGACAGATATAATTTTTTTATGCGCATTGTCGTTAATACAGGATAATTTATGAAATACATTCTGTTATTTGCTTTTTATCTTTTGACACCGGCATTGATAATCCATTATTCCGGTAAGTATCTGTTATTGCGTAAGGCGGGCAATATTATTTTAGTATATATTCTGGGGCTTTTGGTGGCCAACCTCGGATTATTGCCCGATATTTCGAATCTGGGCACCGATCATCCCGCCGTGGCGCAATTCGCCTCACTTTTCGGAATAGATCCCGACAGCGAATATCTTATTCAAAATCTTATTACCGTTATCAGCATCCCTTTGGCCCTGCCCTTACTGTTGATGACTTTGAATTTTTCGGCCTGGACACACATGGCCGGTCGAACCATCCGGGGAATGATTAGTGGAATGCTATCAGTAGTATTGGTGATTATGGCGGGCAATTATATATTTAGCGCAATTATTCCCGATACCTGGAAGGTCTCCGGACTCTTAATCGGAGTTTATACCGGCGGGACACCAAATCTGGCCTCCATTAAGACCATGCTGAATGTGGATGCAACCACGTATTTATTGGTACATTCCTCCGACTTATTGTTTTCGGGCATCTATCTGGCCTTTTTGATGACAGTCGGGAAATATCTTTTCAAAAAAATCCTCCCGTCTTCGTACACCTATGGCGGACGCTATGTTCCGGGCAGACCCGTAATATCAGAGGCGGAGGATTATTCCGGATTTTTCGAACGGCATAACCTGATTCCCACCTTGGGCGCATTGGGTGTATCGCTGATTATTTTCTTAATAGGCGGGGGATTAAGTATGCTGGTACCCAAAGATTACTCGATGGTTACGGCCATACTGACCATTACCGCTTTAGGAATCGGCAGTTCATTCATTCCGGATTTAAGACGCAGTCCCAAAACATTCGAGATGGGCATGTATTTAATTATGGTGTTCAGCTTGGTTGTGGCCAGCATGGCCGATTTCAAAACATTTAGTCGCGAGGCCATTCCCATATTTTTATATGTCAGTTATGCCATTACCTTTTCTTTGATTGTTCATGTATTGCTTTCACGATTATTTAAGGTTGATGCCGATACGATGATGATATCATCCACGGCATTGATTTGTTCCCCGCCATTTGTGCCCGTAATCGCGGGAGCACTGAACAACCGCAAAATCATTATCTCCGGGCTTACCGTAGGGATAGTCGGCTATGCCATCGGAAATTTTCTGGGGGCTTTTGTCGCCTATCTTTTAAAATAAAAACAGCCTCCAAAGTGGAAGCTGCTTCTGTTTTTGTTTTTTGTTTCCTTATGATTTTACACGCTCCGAATAAGAATGGGTACGTGTATCCACCTTGATTTTTTCACCTTGATTGATAAATAAGGGCACCTTAACCGTAGCACCGGTTTCCAGAGTAGCATCCTTAAATGTATTGGTGGCCGTATTTCCTTTTTCGCCCGGCTCGGTATAAGTAATCTCCAGCTCTACGAAAGGCGGCAACTCGCAATACAAAGCCGTTTCGGTTTCGGCATGAAAGACAATTTCCACCATTTGGCCTTCCTTCATTAAATCCGGAGCATTAATCAACTCCTCGGGAATAAAGGTTTGCTCATAGGTGTCGGTATTCATAAAATGATAGTCGCTGCCATCATTATACAAATATTGGTATTGGCGACGCTCAACACGCTGAACATCAATTTTTACACCGGCGGTAAACGTGTTGGGAATTACCTTTCCGGTTTTTACGTTTTTCAATTTGGTACGCACAAAGGCAGGGCCTTTTCCGGGCTTTACATGTTGGAATTCAACAATCGAGTAGAGTTCTCCGTTATACTTAATTACAAGGCCGTTTTTAAAATCAGCAGTAGTTGCCATAATCAATTAATTAAATCTGTTTAAAATGTTATTAAGCTGAGCAAATGTAGTGAAAAAAATGAAAGCCGGAATCAGGGCTTTGGGCTTGGCTTTTTCTTCTTTTTGGCCTTTTTTTCGTGTCGGTGATGGCGGTATAAATAATAAATGGAAACGGCAATTAAAAGAAATTCATCGGCCAAGTCAATTAAATCTATAAGCATAAATTTATCCATCGACATGGTCAGAACAATTTTATACATCGCCCCGACTATAATCGTGGAAAAGGCTATAATCTTAAACATTCCCCGTTCAAGAACAGAAATAATAATTCCATAGACGACAATCACACCGAGCTTTAGATAAACCATGATTCCGGAAGACATTCCGTATTCAGCGGCAAACTTGCGGGCCGTACTGCTGAAAAACAGCGAGGCCATAAAAAATATCAGGGCGATTTTTACTACCCATTCCGCGATAATGGAATTTATATGCCGTTTGGCCGGATCTTCACTCATGCTACAGGTTTTATACTTTATAGTATTTCGCAGCTAAGATAAAAATTTTACCGCTCATTTGTTGCAAAAAAAGAGGCCTGAAAATTCGGGCCTCTTTTTGCTCAATTATAGAACTTGAAAATACGAATTATTTCCCGCATTTACCCTCGCCGCATTTACCTTCGCCGCATTTGCTTTCACCATCGGCTTCCCCGGCATTCATCTTTTTCATTTGTGCTTCCATCTCTTCTCTTGATATCATCCCGCTGCCGTCGGTGTCCATTTTCTTGAACATCGCATCATGGCCTTCAGAAAATTCCTGATCAGAAATAAAATCATTACCATCAGTATTCAACTGATCGAAGTGGTCACATTCATCAGCGGTAATTTTACCGTCACCATTGGCGTCCTTTTCAGCAAACTCCTTGGTTATATGACTTACAAATTCTTCTTGAGTAATTTGTCCGTCGCCATCAGTATCAATGGTTGAGAAATGATCTTGTTTGTCTCCGTCCTCGGTAGCTCCGCCACACTTGCCTTCGCCACATTTGCCCTCTCCGCATTTTGCAGATTCGGCATCAGTATTTTCAACGTTTGCTTTTTCTTCGGTATTTTCGTTGCTTGTGTTCCCGCTGTTTCCACATGCGGTAAATACAGCCATTACAGCGGCTATTCCTAAAACTAAAAATGTCTTTTTCATTGGTTTTTGTTTTGTAAAATTATTATTTATTTTTTTGTGCAATTGTTCGCAAGATACTTATTTATCTCACCCTTATGTTATGATATGTATTATGTTTCAAAAGTAAGGCCGGGAACTAACGCACCAGTATTCTGGGTTCCATCATCTCCTGAATGGCATACTTCAATCCCTCACGGCCCAATCCCGAATCTTTAATTCCGCCGTAAGGCATATGGTCCACACGGAAAATAGGGGAATCGTTTATTATCACCCCGCCCACTTCCAGATGATTGAAAGCATAGTCCATTTCGTCGATGCGATTAGTAAACACACCCGCCTGCAAACCGAATTCACTATCATTTACCTCAGCTATTACCGCCTCGAAATCGTGATAGGGCTCCAAAGTAACCACTGGTCCGAACACCTCCAAGGCGCATACCTTCATCCTCGGTTTTGTTTCGGATAAAATGGTCGGCTCGTAATAAGTACCGTCCCGCTTACCGCCGCATAAAACTTTTGCACCATCCGCTACGGCCTCATTTACCCAAGCCTCCACGCGTTTGGCGTTAGCTTCGTCAATCATAGCTGATATTTCCGTTTCGGGATCTAAAGGATCGCCCAATTTCAATTTCCGGACACGGGCAACAAATTTTTCGGCAAAGGCATCAAAAATCTCCGCAGCCACATAGATACGTTGCGCATGAATACATACCTGGCCCGAATAGGCAAAACCGCCAATCACCGCTTTCTGCACTGCCAAATCCAAATCAGCCGAAGGAGTAACCACCATTCCCGCATTGCCGCCAAGTTCCAGCAATACTTTTTTGCGTCCTGCCTGAGCTTTCATCATCCAGCCTACATGCGGCGAGCCGGTAAAAGACAAGAGTTTGAAGCGGTCGTCCGTTACCAACTGATTGCCGGTTGCCCGCGTCATAGGAAGTATGGAAACAGCCCCTTTGGGCAAAGCGGTTTGATCAATGATTTCGGCCAAAGCCAAAGTTGATAAAGGCGTGTTGGTTGATGGTTTTAGGATAATCGGACATCCCGCGGCAATGGCCGGAGCAATTTTATGCACTGCCAAATTCATCGGGAAATTAAAGGGCGAAATACCGGCAACCAAACCTACCGGGAAATAACGTACCACGCCTTTTTTGCCCGCTCCGGCTGTCGTCCAGTCCAAACTCAACACTTCGCCGGGCAAACGTTTACTTTCTTCGGCTGCCACCAAAAAAGTTTGGATGGCCCGTTTTATTTCCCCGATAGCATAGCGCATCGGCTTTCCCGATTCTTCGCACAGCAAACGGGCAAAGCGGTCCAGATTTTGCTCCAGACCATGGGAAATCTGCATCAATATTTCGTAGCGCCGAAAGGACGGCATGTTTGCCAGTTCCCCGCTTATCGCTTGTGCCGACTCGATGGCACGTTCCAGCTCGTCCGTACCCGCAAGATACGTATAAGCAAAGGCTCCTTCGTGATAGGGGTTTTGCACCTCTATTTTTTCAGGTCCGGAAATAAATTCCCCGGCACAGTATATTTTATATTCGTTCATCGGATTAAATTTTATGATAGTGTAGCTTCTGTTTTTTCAGTTCCGCAGTCCGGCAAAGGCCGTTATTCCTCGTCGTTCAGTATCGCCGTTTGAATCTGAATGGAATCTTTGTGTACCAATTGCAATAGTTTCAACACGAAAACAGCATCCAAACCCAATTCTTTTCCTTTGCGCATACGCGAAATCATCATCTGACGCAAACGGTCCATTTGCAAAACGGTGATATTGTTTTCTTTTTTGTAATAGCCTATTTCTTCAATTTTTTTTACCCTTCGTGCCAAAACCGTCAGCAGCTCCTCATCAATGGTGTCAATCTCAAAACGCAGCTTTTCCAGCAGATTTTCAAAATCTTCGGAGCCAAATTCCTTACGCAAAACCAATTGTTCCAAAAGCTGCCGCAAGGCAGCAGGCGTAAGCTGCTGGGCTGCATCGGTCAGGGCTTTGTCGGGATTGATATGCGCCTCGATCATCAGTCCGTCCATTGCCAGGTCCAGGGCTTTTTGCGCAACATTTTGCAGTAAATCCCTGTTGCCGCAAATATGCGAGGGGTCGGTAATGACAGGCAGTTTCGGCACTACACGTTTCAACTCGATGGGCACTTCCCACATGGGAATATTGCGGTAGGGTGTTTTTTCATAGGTGTAAAAGCCACGGTGAATCGCCACGATTTTCCGTATGCCCGCCTGATTGACGCGCTCGATGGCGCCTATCCACAATTTCAAATCGGGATGTAAGGGGTTTTTAATCATCACCGGAATATCCACGCCACGCAAAGCATCTGCTATTTCCTGCACCGAAAAGGGGTTGGCGGTTGTGCGTGCGCCAATCCACAAAACATCCACACCATATTTAAGGCAGGCCGCCACATGCTCGGGCTTGGCCACCTCCACACAAGTTTGCAGTCCGGTTTCTTCCTTCAGCTGCCGCAACCAGTGCAAAGCCGGCTCGCCCACACCTTCAAAAATATCGGGGCGGGTACGCGGTTTCCATATTCCGGCACGAATCATTTGCACCTGCGGAATCTTTGCCAGTTCGCGGCCTGTCTGCAACAGTTGTTCTTCGGTTTCGGCACTGCAAGGCCCGCTAATCACCAGCGGCTCCCCTTTGGTGTCGAACCATTCGTGCAATTCCAATATATCGAGTTGTGTTCCCATTATTGTCTGTTGAATCGATTCAAATTTAAGGAAATTATTGCAGCAAGGAAGGGTAAAAGCGCCGAAGCATAAAATATGTACCGCTGCTTATGACAATACCCAACAAAGCGCCGCCCAATACATCACCGGGATAATGTACACCCAGGTAAATACGGCTGTATCCAACCAATATTCCCCAAAACAGCAATAAAAACCCGGCGTAGCGAAAGCGTCCTTTTAACACCCAAAACATAAAACCGGCCACGGCAAAGGTGTTGGCCGCATGGGAGGAAACAAATCCGTATTCCCCGCCACAATGGTCGCGAACGATATGTACCAAATCACGCAATTCGGGATTATGGCAGGGGCGCAACCGCATAAAAACCTCTTTGAAGGCGTGCACCGAAATCCAATCGGCCAGGCCGACTGTTGCTGCTAAAACCAAAAGCGGAATCCAGAATTTTGTTTTGAAAAAGCGATAAAATAAATAAATGAAAAAAAGATATAAAGGCACCCAAATTGCCGGAATACTAACCCAATACATCACGTTATCGAAAAACGAATTATGCCGCCCGTTAAGGAAAAGGAAGATTTCGGTATCAATATGGTTCAGTTGCTCAAGCATAGGTTCAGGATTTTACACCGGAGCTTCATTCAGCTTTTGCCACAGTTTGTCTTTCAGCTCGCTGATGCCTTTGCCCGTAATAGAGGAAATAAATACCGTTTCCACGTTTTTGGGCAGTTCGGGCTTTAAATCTTCTATCATCTCGTCATCAAAAATATCCGATTTGGAAATGGCCAGCACCCGCGATTTATCCAATAACTCGGGATTATATTGTTTGAGTTCGTTGAGCAGAATTTGATATTCTTTGGTGATATCATCGCTGTCAATGGGCACCATAAACAGCAGGGTGGCATTCCGTTCGATATGACGTAAAAAGCGTAAGCCAAGGCCTTTACCCTCATGCGCTCCTTCGATGATACCGGGGATATCGGCCATGATAAAGGATTTGTGGTCGCGATAGGGCACAATGCCCAAATTCGGTTTCAGTGTGGTAAAAGGATATTCTGCAATCTCCGGTTTCGCAGCCGAAACCACCGACAGCAAGGTAGATTTTCCGGCACTCGGAAAGCCCACCAACCCCACATCTGCCAACACTTTCAATTCCAATATTACCCATCCTTCTTCCAAATCCTCGCCGGGCTGGGCATATTGCGGAGTTTGATTGGTTGCCGATTTGAAATGCACATTTCCCAGTCCGCCACGACCGCCTTTTTTGATGATGATTTCTTGACCGTGATGCATTACCTCCCCGATGAAATCACCGGTTTCGGCATCTTTAATCACGGTTCCCAAAGGCACTTCGATTATCTTATCCGTACCATCGGCCCCGGTTTTTTGCTGTCCGCTGCCCGGACCACCGTGTTCGGCTTTTATATGTTTGGTGTAGCGCAAATGCAAAAGGGTCCACAACTGCTCGTTGCCCCGGGCGATGATATGCCCGCCACGTCCGCCGTCACCACCGTCCGGGCCACCTTTGGGAATATATTTCTCACGGCGCATATGGTGCGAGCCCGCACCGCCTTTACCCGACTTGCAGTGAATTTTTACGTAATCAACAAAATTGGAACCCGACATACGCTGATTTTATGATCGCGGCATTAAACCGGTAATCGCTTTATCTACATGATCAAAAACTTCTTCGTCCGAACCCGTACCGTCAATTTCGATAAGCTTGGACTGATTTTGATAGAAGCTAACCACATCTTTCTTAATGGTATTTTCCCATTCTTCCAAACGGTGGATAATTACATCCGTATTCATATCGTAAGGGCGTGCTTTGTGGGTTTTGCTACGGCCCGACAAGCGACGGATTGCCTCCAAAGTTGTGGTTTCCAGTTTAATGGCAATATTTACATGCGAATTGTTTTTCTTGAGCAAACCATCCAGAATATAGGCCTGAACCAATGTGCGCGGAAAGCCCTTAAATACATATCCGTTTACGTGCGGATTATTACGAATTACCTGTTCGATTATGCGAATGGGATATTCATCCGGCACCAAATCACCCCGATCCATATATTTCTTGCAGGCCAAGCCGAGCGGAGTGCCTTCCGCGATTTCTTTCCGCATCAGCTTACCTGTGGAAATATAGGCAAGATTGTATTTCTCGGCGATTTTCTTGGCCTGTGTTCCGCGGCCCGAACCGGGTTTTCCGGTTACTACAATGTTAAAGTAACGGCGCTTTAAGGTCTTCTCAATAGCATCATTCAGACGGTCGGTAATCTCGCTGATATCACCGACTCCGTTAATGGCAATATATTTCCCACGCTCTTTGTAGAAATCAATCAGCGGCATGGTTTTCTCTTCGTATTCCTGCAAACGCTTTTTTATTACATCCAGATTGTCGTCCGAACGACCGGAAGACTTCCCGCGTTCAATCAGTCGCTTGATCAGCTCTTCCTTCGGCACTTCCAAACTCAACATAAAAGTCAGCTGGGTATTAAGCTTTAACAGCAAACCGTCCAGGATGTAGGCCTGCACCACGGTACGCGGAAATCCATCGAAAAGAATTCCGTCCTTTTTCTCGGCACGAATACGTTTTTCGATAATCTGAACAATCAAATCGTCCGATACCAGTTTACCTTCGGCAATAATATCTTTGGCTTTTTTTCCCAATTCACTGCCTTCGGCAATTTCGCTCCGCAATAAATCTCCCGTTGAAATGTAGGTCAGATTATATTTTTCGATCAAATATTTGGATTGCGTTCCTTTTCCTGCGCCCGGAGGGCCAAATAGTGCAATATTCAGCATAGCGGTATTTTTTACTCAATAATTTTATAAATATCTTTCAGGTTACGTCCCAAACCGTCGTAGTCGAGTCCGTAACCCACAATAAAGTCGTTCGGAATATTCAAACCGATATAGTCAATCTTAAAGTTTTTTTGGAAAGCTTCCGGCTTAAAAAGTAAGGTGGCAATATGTACTTCCGTTGCCTTGAGGCGTAACAAATCGGTAATGATGTTTTCCATGGTAATACCCGTATCCACAATATCCTCTACCACAACCACCGTACGGCCGGTCAAGTCTTCGTTCAGCCCGATCAATTCTTTTACCTTTTCGGTGGAACTTGTTCCCTGATAGGAGGCCAGTTTCACAAAGGAAACTTCGCAATCGATATCAATGTTTTTCAGCAAATCGGCCGCAAACATAAAAGCTCCGTTCAGCACTACCAGAAAAAGAGGTTTCTTTCCTTGTAAATCGCGGTTTATTTCCGATGCCACGCGTTCCACCTGCTTCAGGATTTTCTCCCCGCTGATATCAATACGGAAACGCTTGTCTTTTAATTGAACCTCTTTCATGTTTTTGAAATATTTAATTAGCTTTAAACTACGCTCGTTATTAGTTTTTGGCCGGTTCCCGGCATATAAATAATAAGCTACAAAGATAGGAAAACTGCCGGATTAATTGTGAATCAATTTACACAACATTTAAAAACAAAAAGCACTGCTATTTTGAAAAAAAGCAGTGCCTTTATAATATTTTAAGCGGTATTATTTAATGCAATACAGATATCCGTCGAAACTATCGAAGAAAACCATTCCATTACATACGGCGGGACTGGTGTGTACACGGTCGTTAGCCGCAAATTTCCATACGGTTTTTCCGGTTTTCACATCCAAGGCATACAAATTGTTATCATCGCTGCCAAAGATTACCATACCATTGCTCAAAGCAGGGCTGGAATGAATTACCTGATCACTCACAAATTCCCATTCTTTTTTACCGGTGGCGGCATTCAAGGCATAGAAGCGGAAATCGTAACCTCCGAAATAAACATGCCCATTATCTACTGCCGGGCTGGAGTTAATCGGTTTACCTGTTTCAAATTTCCATTTCATTTCACCGGTATTCATATCCAAGGCATACATATATTGGTCGTCGCTTCCGAAATAAACCATCCCATTAGCCACAGCCGCTGATGAAGCAATAGCGTCACCTGCGGTAAACGACCAGATTTTTTCTCCGGTTTTAGCATCCAATACGTAGAAGTTTTTATCGAAGCTTCCAAAGAAAATTTTACCGTCGGCAATAGCCGGGCTGGCATAAATACCGTCTTGAGCATCAAATGTCCAAACAGCCTCGCCATTGGTTTTGTTTACGGCATACATAGTTCCGTTATAGCTTCCGAAGTAAATTACATCTTCAAAAATTGTCGGGCTTGACATAATGATGTCGCCGGTTTCCACTTTCCATTTGGGTTCACCGGTCAGAATATCCAGTGCATAGAAATTTCCATCACTACTGCCGAAATAAATCATCTCACGGGTTACCAACGGATTGGAACGAATGTCGTCCCCTACATGATATTCCCACTTAACTGCTCCCGTTTTTGCATTTACTGCATAAAAAGTGCTGTCGGCCGCGCCAAAAAACACAAAACCGTATCCGGTGGAAGGGCTGGTGCTGATTCGCGCTTTTGCCTGAACTTTCCAAAGCAACTCGGGGGCAGATGTACGCACTTTTGAAGTGGCTATACCCGTATTTTCGATATTCCCTCTAAACTTATACCAGGGGTCTCCGGCCTGTTTGGTTGTGCTTGCTTCCTTCGCTTGATTGTCTTCGCTTTTCGGCTTATCTTCTTGCTGATTTCCGCAAGCTACCATTACAAAGCCAATAAGAATAATGGAGAAAAATTTAATGATTTTCATATTTCTTTCTGTTGATTTAATTGATTTTACATTGCGCGCTAAAGTACGCTATTTTTTTGATTCGTTTGATTTACTTTTCTTTGATGGAAAGCAGCTCCACCATTTGGCCTAGCATGCACACTCCGGCCATATCTACTTTTTTGTAACTAAACAAAACAGCGGCCCCGTCTTTAGGTTCGATATCAAACTTATTGATATTGACGGGTTGCAATTTTGTACCATCCTCCAATTTGATAATCCAGCCGCAGCCGTCTAAATTATTCATATCAACCAAAACCCCTTCGGTCAGGTTTTTATCCGCCTTTTGCGTATTATCGCTTTTGGTGGAATTACATGCCGCAAGCGTAAATGCGGCAATCAATAAGGACATTAATAATACTTTGCTTTTCATAATTTTACTCTTAACTTAATGTTTGTTTCTCTTGTTATCCCGCAGGAAATAAATTCAGAATTTTATCCACGATTACTTTTGTCAGTTTTACATAAGACTCTTTGGTTAGCCCTGCAATATGCGGACTGAGCACGACTTTATCACTTTGAAACAAATATTCCAAAGCTTCGGGGCGCTTTTTCCCGCTGATATGTTCAAACCCCAAAGTCTCATATTCCAAAACATCCAAACAGGCTCCGGACAGTTTGCCGCTTTTCAAAGCTTCGGCCAGGTCGTCTGTTTTTACAATGGGGCCACGGGCTGTATTAACCAAATATATCGGTTTTTCGAATGACGCCATCCATTGCCGGTTAACCATATACTTAGTTTCCTCGGTCAAGGGAGTATGAATACTTACAATATCACAATCCCGAAACAACTGTTCCATAGTGCTTTCCCGGACAAAATCGTCTCCAAAACCACTTTTATATTTATCATAAGCCAACAGCTTTACATCAAAACCGCGCAAGCGCCGGGCGAAAGCGCTGCCCATATTGCCGTATCCCACAATACCCACCGTTTTCCCTTCCAATTCAATGCCACGGTTTGCTTCGCGCAACCATTCTCCCTGCCGTACCTGACGGTCGGCGCGAGACAAGTTTCGAAACAACATTAGTAACATTCCTACGGCATGTTCACCAACCGCCGATCGGTTTCCCTCGGGCGAGTTAATACAATGTATTCCCTTGCTCCGGGCATAGTCCACATCAATATTTTCCATACCGGCACCCACACGGGCGATAAACTTCAACTTCGCGGCACGATCGATAAATTCCCGATCAAATTTCAATGCGCTGCGAATTATCACACCGTCGTAAGCATCAATAATATCCAGATAAAATGACCGATTCTTACCTAATATTTGATTCAGCTCAAAACCGGCCGCACTTAGGGCCTGTAATGCCGTTTGTTCTATTTTATCCGTGATTAAAACTTTCATGATTTAAGTGGCTTGGGCCTAAAAAAAGGGAGCATAAAGCTCCCAAATTAATATATTATTTTTCGGGAATTTAGAACATAAATGAAAGTCCGAAAATTCCCTGGAAATAAGAAATTCCATTATCGAATCCTAATTCTACATGCTTATACGTAATGTAGTTGTAGCGGATTCCCAAATTAGCTCCCACATCAGAGTCTTCACCAAAAGCAACGAAGATTCCTGCTTCGGGTGCCATAAAGAATTGCCAATTTTTCTCCTCTGAATAAAAACGTCCTATTTGAACATCCACCGTTTGATAAACAGGTCCGATTCCAAAGCCAACATAAGGCTTAATTATCGACTCCGGCATCGGATAATAATATCCGTTTACCGACATGATGAAATTATAATAGGTGGCCTGAACCACTCCGGTTACGGCACCTCCTTTAAATTCGTAAGTGTGCATAGGATATTTTTCGTAAAATCCATTCCAGCCGAGCAATCCGCCTACCGCAATATGATCCGTAACGAACCAACGGGCATCCAGGCTAAATCCGCGATAGGAAATTTCGGAGATAAAATCTTTGAAATCACCAACGCCAAATCCTAAATTATAGTTGATATTGAAAAATCCATTCGGAAGCAAAAAGTTCTCGTCATAAGCGGTTTTTTTCGGTTGGTCGGGAAAAAGTTTTAATTCCGGGTCGTTTCCTGCATACGCTCCGATACTAATCAAAAGAGCCAAACTAATTATAAATGCTTTCATATCTTTATTATCTTTCTAATTTACTAATTTATTTTAAGATAGGTTGATTGCTCAAATGCCTGATCAATACCTCTTAGCACACGATCCATATCGTACTCGCCATTTTCGGTTAAAATACCGTTTACAAATGCCTGCCAGAGGTATTTCATTTTCGGTGCTTGCGGATCAGCGGGATCAGCTCCCGGATTAGACTCCACATACTTAATCAAGGCACGCAACGAATCACCATCGGCGATTTCGATCATCAGGTTTGCAGTGGTATATTCATAATATGTTCCGCCACCATACCAGGGATAACCGGGATAATACGGATCCCATCCGGGGTAATAACCCCACCAGTAACCCGGATAATATCCCCAGTAGCCGGGATAATAGGCAACCCCTTCGGTATGGAATAAGCTGGCAACCATATTCACGGCAACATCTGCATCGCCCAAGCTATCCAACACTTGTGAATAACCATAGTTCTTCATTTGGCGAATTACCTCATTACGAATTTGCGGAGATGCCCCGCCGGGCTGATAGAAACGATCCCATTGATCATCTCCCTGCTCTATATAGTCACTAATCAAACCCACGGAATCACGAATGTAGAATGTTTTATTTACGGAATAATCAAAATCCGTGTCATAATATGTCAAAACCAAATCATAATCCTCTGTATAAACAGTATCGTTTTTATAACAAGAGGTTAACGCAAAACTTGCTATCGCAAACAGCATTAAAAACTTTGTCAATTTCATTTTTTTCATCATTTTTAATCTTTTATTTTATTCAGAATGCAAAGATACGCAAACTTAGGGTATAACGTCTTTGCAGAAGTTAATATTTATTTCTTTTCACGACAACATCAAACGGTTTCCTGATTTTCTCGCGAAGCCGGTAATCATCGGGTGCATAACCAAAGCTAATCACAAGGCCTACAGTCTTTTTACGGGGAATTTGGAGCAGCTTTTTAATTCGCTTTTCATCAAACCAGCCCAGCATACAGCTCCCTATTCCGTCCTCTTCGGCCTGAAGACACATATGCTCCGCGGCGATACCGATGTCTATTAACGGATATTCCTTGTTTTTTATTGCCCCGCCGATTTGGGTAGTTATCTTTGGTTTTTCAATGACTATAACAATCAATAAGGGCGCCTCGACGACGAATTTATTTATACCTATTAATTTTCCGTGGGTAGCTTTAGCGACCCGGTATCGTAATTCCGGCTCATCGACCACGATAAAGGTCCAGGGCTGTGAATTGCTGGCCGAGGGCGCCAAACGGCCGGCTTCCAATATGCGCATGAGTTTTTCTTCCTCAATAGGCTGTTCGCTTTTATATTTTCGAACGCTCTGTCGCAGCCTGATTAATTCTTGAAAATTCATTTAATTCTAATAATCTAGTTTATAGATCATAAACATATTAATCGTGGGAAACCAAGCATATTTTCGCATTAAATCCTTAAGGGCGGTATTCGTTTCTTCGGCAACA
>CAYUAN010000096.1:0-8127 GCA_964442545.1 uncultured Prolixibacteraceae bacterium
GTCAGGCCTATGACCAGATTCTCGCCCGCCGCCCGATGGCTTCCACATTTAAGCCCATTTTGTATGCCGCTGCTATTGAAAACGGCAAAGCGCCATGCGACTATCTGTCGAATAAGAAACTTGTGCTGAAAGATTATAACAATTGGCGTCCGCTAAACTATGAACCGGAAGATGTGGGCGGTAAATATTCCCTGGCGGCAGCGCTGACCTATTCCAAAAATATCCCGACGGTGCGTCTGTGGCTGGAAACCGATTACGATGAGGTGAATTACCTGTGGAAGAAGATGGGTTTTGAAGCCATATTGGAAAATAAACCTGCCAATGCTTTAGGTGCCGCCAACGCGAATTTACTGGAGCTTAGCCGTGCTTATGCCGTATTTGGCAATGGCGGATATGCCCTAAAGAGCCATCGCGTTGATTTAATCCTCAGCCCTGAGGGCGATACGATTTACCAATATCAGCCCGACAGCATACAGGAGCAGGTGCTTCGTCCGCGGACGGTGGATTATATGAATTTTATGCTCCAAAGGGTGATTAACGACGGAACAGGCCGGGCTATCCGTTCGCGTTACCATGTCGGTTTGCCCCTTGCCGGAAAAACGGGTACCGCAACGCAGTATAAAGATGCCTGGTTTGTGGCTTATAATCCCGAAATTGTCGTGGCGACAAGGGTAGGGGCCAACCGCCCGAAGATTCATTTCAGCACCGGGACTTACGGCTCGGGCAGTAGTCTGGCCTTGCCTTTGGTGGCGCTTTATCTGGCGCAGGCCGAGCAACATCCGCAGTCAAAAGACTTGGTGGATGCTCCATTCCCGCCGATGGCACCGGAATTGCGGGATTCGGTGAGTTGCAATGACTATAAAAAGTTTCTTTTTGGAAATAACAGAGGTATATTTGGTTCGGCTAAGGCTCCCAGGGCAAAGGAGACAAAGAAATCCAAACGCAAAGCCAAGCGCGAGAAGCGGAAAAATAAACGCAAAAAAAGGAGTGATTGATACCAATCACTCCTTTTTTTATAACAGAAAATCTTAGTTCAAAAATTCGGGATCGGCATAAGCCGGATTGGGATATTTGTAAAATCCTTCGCCTGTTTCCACACCGATTTTTCCTTCATCAATCATCTTCTTGAAGAAATCAGCACGTTTTTGCGCCGACTCATCCCCCATGCTCAACGAAAGCAGGTTTACATTATAGGCGGTCGTCATTCCGATTTTATCCAGAATAGCGAAAGGCCCAACCGGCGCACCGGTACTGATCATCCAGGTTTTGTCAATGCTGTGCGGGTCGCTTACTTCGTTTACGATAAGTTCGGTAGCGGCGTGCAGCCACGGAACGAGCAGCGAGTTCAGCACATAGCCCGGTTGCTCTTTTTTAATCGGGATGGGAACCATGCCGATGGCCTTGGCGAATTCCACCACCAGATCAAAGGTCTCGGGTGCGGTGCCGGGATGTCCCATTACCTCGCCCACATTGGCGTCCCAAATTCCGTTGGCAAAGTGCAGCGCGCAGAATTTCTCCGGACGGCCGGTCTCTTCAGCGTAATAGCTGGGCAGGGTCGTGGATGAATTGGTGGTGAATATGGTTTTCTCCGGCGCTACTTTCGCCAGTTGCTTATAAAACTCTTTTTTGATTTCGATATTTTCCGGTACCGACTCGCTGATTAAATCAACATCCTGAACGGCTTCCGCCAAATCAGTATAATAGCTGATGCGCGCGAAGGTGGCATCAATCTGCTCTTGTGTCGCTCCGCGTTGATTCAGAAAAATATCGGCAAATGCTTTATGGAAGTTTTTTGACTTTTCGATGCCTTCGGCAAAAGCATCATAAACACGTACTTCAAATCCGTGAAAAGCGGTTTGCCAGGCTATTTGCGAACCTAAAGTTCCGCCTCCGGCAACCATTACTTTTTTGATATCTTCAATTTTCATAACAATATGTTTTTATTGGTTTCGCACAAATTTAATCTAAATCATACCTCCAAAAGATTATTTAAGATTTTTTCACTTTTCCAAAAGGTCGTGCGGCTGCCGGTTTTTTTACAGATTTTAGCTTAGCCCGGGAACTTCATTATATAAGTGCGCGTCAGTCAAAAATGAATACCGGATGTCAGATGTAAATAGTTGTCCCGCAAAGTTTTTACAGGTCGCTTTTTACACATTCCAGCACCATAAACTTAGGGCTGTCGGCCACGAGGTTTACCTTACTGAAAATGCGTTTAAGCAAACTGCGGTATGTGAGCAGATGCCGATTGAAAACCAAAACAAAACGTCCGCCGGGCCGTAGTCGCGTGTGGGCTTCGGTAAATAATTGCATGCTCACTTCGGTATTTACCTCATGCTCGAAATGAAAGGGCGGGTTGGTAATAATCAGGTCGAAATAATCCGCTTCCAGATTTTGCAGCTGATCGTCGTAATGGAATCGGCAATGGTTTTCCGGAAGATTTAATTTGGAGGAGGCTACAGCCAGATATGCGTCATCCAGCAAATGCAGTTCGGGTTTGGGCCATTGCTTTTCTTCATATTGCTTCAGGATGCTCAAGGCGATGATGCCGTTGCCTGAGGCCAAATCCAATATCCGCTGTTCCTCGCGGCGCACCTGAAAATGCTCCAAAAGAAAACGGGTGGCGAAGTCCACATGTCCTGATGAGAACACGCCCGGATACTGCCGTAATTCCAGTCCCTGCCAGGTAAGTTTACTGATAAGCCGGATATTTTTAGCGGCCTTGGGCTTGCGCAAAATCAACAGCCGGGCTTTTTTACGGGCGCGGCTTTGGCTTACTTCTTCGAAAAACATTTCCGCCGTTTTGAGCATCTGCGGACTGAAATATTTGGTCATAAAACCACAGGCCACAACGCTGTCCTTATGGCTGTTTTCCTGAATCCGGCTCAGATACAAACGAAATAGTTCCAGAGATTTCGGTATGCGCACCAAAGCCAGGTCCACCGGTGCGGGGAAATCGTCCAGGGGCGTTAATAAACGGATATCATCCTTGGCGATTCCGTTATGCTCAAGGTTTAATTGCAGGGCTTTTTCCTGGCTTTTATAGGCCGAAACAAAACAGGGTTTCCGCTCCGCCAGATGGCAGGCCAGGTATCCGAAACGATCGTGAAAAATATACAGTTTTCCCTTTGTTGCCGCTTGTTCTTCCGCAAAATCCAGCAACAAATCATCGGCTGCCGAAAAAGCTTGCAGCGAAGGATTATTGGTTTGCGGATAGCGGCTGATGTTTAGCATCTCTGCGGGCTAAAAGTCCACGCGCAACTTGCCGTGAATAATGCCGCTTAAATCGGCGATGGCCACGCGTTCCTGCTCCATACTGTCCCGCTCGCGAATGGTTACCGTATTGTCCTCCAGTGTTTGGTGGTCAATGGTGATGCAATAAGGCGTTCCGATGGCATCCTGACGGCGGTAGCGTTTGCCGATGGCGTCTTTTTCGTCGTAGGCGCAATTGTAATCAAACTTCAGGCTGTCCATTATCTCGCGTGCCTTTTCGGGCAGCCCGTCTTTCTTGGTCAGGGGCAGCACGGCCGCTTTCAGCGGTGCCAGTACGGGCGGAATTTTCAATACCACACGGCTGCTGCCGTCTTCCAGGGTTTCCTCTGTATAGGCATGGCTCAACACGGCCAGGAACATACGGTCGAGCCCGATGGAGGTCTCGATTACATAAGGCACATAGCTTTTATTCAGCTCAGGGTCGAAATACTGCAACTTCTTGCCCGAGAATTCCTGATGCGCGCTCAGGTCGAAATCGGTACGGGAATGGATACCCTCCAGTTCTTTAAAACCGATGGGGAAGTCGAACTCGATATCCGCAGCGGCATTGGCATAATGCGCCAGTTTTTCATGGTCGTGGAAACGGTATTTTGTTTCGGGAATGCCGAGGGCCTTATGCCAGGCCAGGCGTTTTTCTTTCCAGTATTCAAACCATTTCAGCTCCTCGCCCGGACGAACAAAAAACTGCATTTCCATTTGCTCAAACTCGCGCATACGGAAGATAAACTGCCGGGCAACAATCTCGTTCCGGAAGGCCTTGCCTATTTGGGCGATGCCGAAAGGAATCTTCATCCGTCCGGTTTTTTGCACGTTCAGATAGTTCACAAAAATCCCCTGAGCGGTTTCGGGGCGCAGGTAAATGGTATCGGCCTCGTCGCTTACCGAACCTATTTGTGTGCTGAACATCAGATTAAACTGGCGCACTTCGGTCCAGTTTTTCGAACCCGAAACGGGGCAGGTAATGCCCAAATCTTCGATTAGCTGCTTGATGGCGGCCAGGTCGTTGGCTTCCATTGCGCCGTACAGCCGCTTGCTGATTTCGTCAATCTTCGCCTGGCGCTCTTTCACGCGGCCGTTGGTCGCACGAAACTCCGCTTCGTCAAAGGCCTCGCCGAAACGCTTGCGGGCTTTTTCTACATCTTTATTAATCTTGGCCTCAATCTTGGCCATAAAATCTTCTACCAAAACATCGGCACGGTAGCGCTTTTTCGAGTCTTTGTTATCAATCATCGGGTCGTTAAAGGCACCCAAATGGCCGGATGCTTTCCAAACCGTGGGGTGCATAAATATCGCGCTGTCAATTCCCACGATATTTTCGTGCATCTGCACCATGGCCTTCCACCAATAACTCTTGATATTGTTTTTCAACTCTACACCATTCTGCGCATAATCATATACCGCGCTCAGTCCGTCGTATATCTCACTCGACTGAAAAATAAACCCATGCTCCTTGGAATGGGCTATTATTTTCTTAAATAAATCTTCCTTATTTGCCATGCGGCAAAAGTAGGAAAATAGGTTTAATGATGAATATTATTAGTAGGGAATCTGAAAAAAGTAGTAGAATTCTATTTCGGTTAGTATAAATCCAGATTCATTTAATAAAGTTATACGAAATTAAGGGGTTTAGTTTTTAATCCATCTTCAAAACAGCTAAAAAGGCCGTTTGCGGAACCTCCACATTACCTACCTGGCGCATACGTTTTTTTCCCTTTTTCTGCTTTTCCAGGAGTTTACGTTTACGGGTAATATCACCGCCGTAACATTTGGCGGTTACGTCTTTACGCACGGCTTTCACGGTCTCGCGGGCGATAATCTTGGCCCCGATGGCCGCCTGTATCGCGATATCGAATTGCTGGCGCGGAATCAGTTCCTTCAGCTTTACGCAAATCTTTCGCCCGAAATCATAAGCGTTATCATTATGAATCAGCGTACTCAGGGCATCCACATATTCGCCGTTGAGCAGTATGTCGAGGCGTACCAGTTTTGCCGGCTGATAACCGTTCAAATGGTAATCGAAAGAGGCGTACCCCTTGGATATACTTTTCAGCTTATCGTAAAAATCGAAAACTATCTCGCCCAGCGGCATATCAAAGGTCAGCTCCACACGGTCGCTGGTAAGGTACACCGTATTTTTCAGCGTTC
The DNA here is from genome assembly GCA_964442545.1 of uncultured Prolixibacteraceae bacterium. Classification (GTDB taxonomy): domain Bacteria; phylum Bacteroidota; class Bacteroidia; order Bacteroidales; family UBA1556; genus UBA6267. Next base: position 5,419 of record CAYUAN010000096.1, read on the forward strand.
CGCGCTTGTCGAGGCACAACTTCATTACCGGGCCGATAAATTCCGATTTCAAAATAATCTGCGCCAGGATAAAGGGCTCCTCGATATAATCAATCTTGCCGATATCGGGCAACCCCGACGGATTATAGACATCCAGCACCTCGCCTTTTTTGGTATGCACGCGGTACGAAACATTGGGCACGGTCGTAATCACGTTCATATCGAACTCGCGGTCCAGGCGCTCCTGGATAATTTCCATATGCAGCAGGCCGAGGAATCCGCAACGGAAACCAAAGCCCAAAGCGGCGGATGATTCCGGCTCGTAGGTCAGTGAGGCGTCATTGAGCTGCAGTTTTTCCATCGAGGCGCGCAGGTCTTCGTAATCTTCGGCATCCACAGGATAAATACCCGCGAACACCATCGGTTTTACATCTTCAAAACCGGCAATGGCTTCCTGTGTGGGGCGGTCAACGTGGGTAATGGTATCGCCCACTTTTACCTCCGACGAGGTTTTAATTCCCGAAATAATATAGCCCACATCCCCGGCCGAAAGCTCTTTCTTGGGTACCTGCTCCAGGCGCAGCACCCCGATTTCATCGGCTTTATACTCTTTGCCCGTATGCACGAATTTTACCAAATCGTTTTTACGGATGGTGCCGTTTAAGATTTTAAAATAGGCGATAATTCCACGGAAGGAATTGAAAACGGAATCAAAAATCAAGGCTTGTAAAGGTGCGTTGGGATCGCCTTTTGGCGGCGGAACCTTTTCCACTATGGCTTCCAGAATCTTATCCACGCCATAACCCGTTTTGCCGCTGGCTTCGATAATATCCTCCGGCTCGCATCCGATCAGGTCCACAATCTGGTCGGCCACTTCCAATGGCATGGCGTTGGGCAGGTCCATCTTGTTCATCACGGGGATGATTTCCAAATCGTTTTCGATAGCCAGATACAGGTTGGAGATGGTTTGCGCCTGAATGCCTTGTGTGGCGTCCACAATCAGCAGGGCACCTTCGCAGGCGGCAATGGAACGGGACACTTCATACGAAAAATCCACATGGCCGGGCGTATCAATCAGATTCAATTTATACTGCTCGCCATTCTGCTTATAGTCCATTTGTATGGCGTGGCTTTTAATGGTAATGCCGCGCTCACGTTCCAAATCCATATCGTCGAGCACCTGCGCTTGCAGGTCGCGTTCCGAAACGGTTTCGGTATATTCCAAAAGACGGTCGGCCAGGGTGCTTTTCCCGTGGTCGATATGGGCTATGATGCAGAAATTACGTATATTCTTCATTAATTAAATAGTCTAAATATTAGTCCGTCCGCTCTTCCGCTTACGGACTGCAAAAATACGCTTTTTAGGCTATTGTTTTACGTGGAGAAATAAAGCCTTTTTCCGCATCAAATTCATTTCTTCAACCGAGAAAGCGATTAGTCTTCCACGGCGAATTCTTCCGCATCCACATACGGTACTTTGCGGTGACCGAACAGTTGCAGTATTTTCCCGCTAATCAGCCCGGAGACTATGGAAATGAATATGGTTATTCCGATACCCATCAATTGGTATTTATAGCTGATGCCGGCAACGATAACCATTGCTGCAAGCCCACCGAAAATTCCCGGAATACCATGTAAATTAGACACCCCGCAGGTATCGATAATTTTCAATCCTTTTTGGAGGCGCGATTGAATAACGGCAAAGCCAAAAGTGGAAATTGCTCCGGCCAACACACCAATCGTCATGGCCTCAAGTGGTGTGGCGGTATTGCATACCGAACCGATGGCAACTCCACCGGCCAGGGATGCGTTGGCAATATCCGCGGCATCGATCTTTCCACGTAATTTCATCGAGGCAAATCCGGTGGCCAAGGTAGCTCCGCTAAGTGCGAGAATGACATTTATACCTGTAATAACCACCTCTTCGGGCAATACCAGGGCGGCACAGAAGCTGGGCCAAAATACCCAAAGAATCATACTGCCCAGCATCGAAAAGCGGTCACTGGTGGCATCGGCTTCAATTTCGGCGGAATACTCGTTTTTAGTAGTCATCGAAATGGCGACACCCAAACCGAAAAGTGCTCCAAATGCGTGAATTACGATGGAACCTCCGGTGTCAATAAAAGCACCTTTTTCCACCAGCCCCAAACCATCATCCAGCATTATCCATTCGTTAAGCATATAGAAAGGGATGAACAAAATCCCCAGAATTAAGTATTGTTGCATTTTCAGGCGGCCTAATACTGCGCCGGCGGTTATCAATAAACTGGCTGCTGCAAATTCGGCGAGGATTAAAGTGTCGATTTCGCTGCCTTTCTCGCCAAATACGTTTAATCCCGAGATGACATAATAAAGCGGGATGGATACACTAACCAACAGAAAGGTGGCGGTAAGCGCCGAGCGTCCGTATTTTCGGACAAAAACCATTAAAAAGCCAAAACCTAACAGCAACATCGCCATGATGTGAATGGCGCGATAATACTTTTGAACATCCGTCAGATGTGCGATGGTGTCGCTTGAGATTCCTTGAGCATGTGCGTTTCCCGAAGATAAAAACAGCAATGCAATAATTAAACTAAATACGCTAAGTGTAGAAAAATTTTTCATTGGAAATGTTTTGATTAGATAGGAACTTGTGTGTTACGACCCAAATGTAGGGATTAATTCGAACAGAAAAATAACTGTTTGTGTAAAAACACCATAATTGTATAAATAAATTCTGAAATATCT
>CAYUAN010000097.1:0-10339 GCA_964442545.1 uncultured Prolixibacteraceae bacterium
ATAACAGTAATGTAAAAACTTTCTTCATAATAATTGTTTTTTTTGGTTTTCATTATCCAAAAATATACATATATTTGCTTAGCAAGACTGATTGGGATGGAATTTTTCCACATAGTATAAAAAAGGAAACATTGTCAATAAATTTAATTCATTTAAATCAAATGCATTAGCTTCGGTGTACAGCAATAAAATGTTATTGTACGCGGACCTTTCGATTTTAAATAATACAGCTTATGAAACGATTTCTGATTGTGATGTTTATGTTGAGCTTGGGCTATATGCCTTTATTGGCTCAAGAAGAAACAGTAGTAGAGGGTTCGGGTGTACAAGCTGCCTCGGCGCAAGAAGCAAGCACCCCGGAGGAAGAAAATCTTAGTACCCGGATTGATCACTGGTTCGCTCCGAAAGTGGATTGGTTGGGCTCTATTTTGTTCTGGGATCCGTTTACCGCGATGGGTATTTACGATCCGGTTATTTATCAGGAAAACGGTTCCCCCTACCTTCAGGTGGACGGGGAATTAGTTTTTAAATCAGAAAAACATCCATTGACTGAGGCGGATTGCAAGGTTGAGGAAAAAGACGGTAAAAAAGAGTATTTGATTCCGGAGGATATGAAACTATACCATAAAAACGGTGAACCCTATATTATGAAACCGGAATGGAAAAAAAACGGATACGTTGTTGCCGACCCGGTGGAACGTCATTTTCCTTTAATCGTGGTATGGCTGGTTTTCGGAGCTATTTTCTTTACCCTCCGGATGAAGTTTATCAATATCCGCGGTTTCCGTCATGCTTTGGATTTGGTACGCGGGAAATATGATAATCCGGATGATCCGGGTGAAGTTTCCCATTTCCAGGCCCTGGCTACCGCGCTTTCCGGTACGGTAGGTTTAGGAAATATCGCAGGTGTGGCCATCGCGATTACTGTTGGAGGACCGGGAGCTACTTTCTGGATGATTATCGCCGGTTTGCTTGGTATGTCCTTGAAATTTACGGAAGTAACTCTTGGAGTGAAATACCGCGAGGTAGATGCTGACGGAAATGTTTCGGGAGGCCCGATGTATTATTTGCGGAATGCCTTAAAGAAACGCAATTTGGGTGTTTTAGGAAAGGTTTTGGCCGTTATTTATGCTTCGATTCTGATTGGTGCTTCGCTGGGTGGCGGAAATATGTTCCAGTCGAATCAGACATTCCAGCAGTTTGAAATGATTATTCCCGGACTGGAAGGTATGGGTGCCTATTTCGGAATCGGAATGGCCATTTTGGTGGGTATGGTGATTATTGGCGGTATTAAAAGTATTGCCAAGATTACCGAGAAAATAGTTCCTTTCATGGCTACCTTCTATGTGATAGCGGCTTTAGTGGTAATCGGAATGCACTTTACCGAAATACCCAAAGTGTTTGGTATGATTATTAAGGGTGCTTTTGACGCAGATGCTTTATACGGCGGATTTATCGGCGTATTGATAGTTGGTTTCCAGCGGGCGTCATTCTCCAATGAGGCCGGTGTGGGTTCGGCATCGATTGCCCACTCCGCAGTGAAAACTGAGGAGCCGGTTAGTGAGGGTATTGTTGCTTTGATGGAGCCGGTGGTGGATACGGTAATCGTGTGTACGATGACGGCTTTGGTAATTATCTTTACCGGATATAACGATCCGGCAATGGCGCACGGGCATGATGGCGCACAGCTGACTTCCATGGCCTTTGCCAGTATTTTCTCCTGGTTCCCGTGGGTGCTGGCCTTTGCCATTGCCTTGTTTGCCTTTTCAACCATGATTTCATGGTCATATTACGGTCTGAAAGCTTTCCGTTTCTTATTCGGTGATGCTATTGACAAGTGGAGTGGTAACCCCAATATGAAGCGTTATATCTTCTTCAGCATTTACTTGCTTTTTGTTGTGGTAGGCGCTTCGTCCAATATGGGTTCGGTAATGGATTTTGCCGATATGATGATTCTGTCGATGGCCTTTCCCAACCTTATTGGCCTTCTGATATTAGGGCCGGAGATTTATCGCGATATGAAATCGTATATGAATCGGGTTAAGAGTGGAGAGATTAAGAAATACAAATAAAAATAGCGGATGTCATGAAAATGGCGTCCGCTATTAAAATACCCCAACGGAAACCGTTGGGGTATTTTTGCTTTTATTCATTATTTATTCCAAAACCTTATCATCAGGATTATTCTTGTGGAAATCATCCCAATATTGATGTACGGTTGATTTCATTTCTTTACGCAGCATCAGGATTCCGAAAAGGTTAGGCAAAGTCATCATCGCGATGGCGATACCCGAAAAGGTCCAAACAATGGTCGTATCCACAAAACTGGCGATAAAGAAGCCGATGACATAAAGCACACGGTAATAAATCACATATTTTACGCCCCAGAGGTAAGTTACCGAACGTCCGCCGTAATATGACCAGGCAATCGCCGTGGAAAAGGCGAACAGCAACAATCCGATGGTAACAATGTATTCCCCGTATTCTCCGAAATAGCTTCGTTTGAAGGCCTCAATTGTCAGTGGTGCGCTGCTCAGCAACGACCGGCCTTCGAAGATCAGATTCTGATTTTGCACGGCTCCGTCTTTCACAACGATTTCTCCGCTATAAGGACCATTATCCGTGGAAATATGTACATCTTCGGCCAGTGATCGTGCATGCCAAACCGAAACATCATTATTTTTTATCTGTCCGTTTTCCACATTCAACTTGCCGTCAAAAAAGTGAATCGTTCCTTCGCCCAGTGCATATTTATGCAGGTCTTCAACATCCTGCGGATTTTCTTCCGAATATTTTTTATCCAGAACTTTCATGGAAGCGAACTGAAATTTGTTTTCATGCTTTTCGTGCCAAACGCCCGATGAAACCAAGGCCAGTCCGGTAAGCGTACATATAATCACGGTATCGATAAACGGCTCCAGAATGGCCACCATTCCTTCGGATACGGGCTCGTGCGCTTTGGCTGCGGCATGGGCGATAGGGGCCGAACCTTGTCCCGCCTCATTGGAAAATAGTCCGCGGTTTACCCCTCGGTTAAAGGCGAAAGCGAAAGTCGCTCCCAGAAAACCTCCGGTAGCGGCTGTGCCGGTAAATGCCTGAGCAAACATTTGTTCCAATGATGGAATTACATTTTCGATATTATAGAAAATTACCGCAAGTACACCGATTATATAAATAAGCGCCATGCCCGGAACCAGCTTGTCGGTTACCTTTACAATCCGCTTGATGCCCCCGATGATTACAAAACCCAGAATCAAAGCCAGGACAGCGCCCGTAATCCACTGCTCAATACCAAAAGTGGAAAAAACCGAATTGGAAATGGAGTTGATCTGCGGCATATTACCCGTTCCGAACGATGAGATAATGGTGGCAAAGGCAAATATCGCGGCCAGCCATTTCATATTCAGGCGGTTTTTCATATAGTACATGGGGCCACCCGAAAATGAGCCGTCGGCAGCTACTTCACGATACTTATGCGACAGGGTAACCTCTACAAATTTGGTCGTCATACCCAGAAGGGCGGTAACCACCATCCAGAATAATGCCGGAGGGCCGCCCAGGTGAATGGCCAGGGCCACACCCGCGATATTTCCCGTGCCCACGGTTCCCGACAAGGCGGTTGCCAATGCCTGAAAGTGGGTGGCGTCCCCTTTGTCGCTTTTCTTGTCGTACTTGCCGCTGACAATGCGTAATGCGTGGCGGAAATAACGGAATTGCGGGAATTTAAGGTATAAAGTGAAAAACAGGCCGGTACCTAAAAGTAAAAACACAAACCAGGAAGAACCTCCGATATACGAGTCGATTTGTGCCAGGAAATCATTAACTGCATTCATAAGTAAACTTTTAATGTGTTTTGCGAAGGCACAAAGATAGACCTTCTGTTTTTGGAATGATTCAAAATAGCGGCACGGAAGGCCTTGTTTATCTTATATTTTGTTAAAATTGGCCGAAAATGCCCGGCGGCATTCCCTCAAAAATTGCTAACTTTGGAAACTTGAAAAAATCAGTTTATGGATAATTTTGTAGTATCGGCAAGGAAATATCGCCCCATCACATTTGATGCGGTAGTGGGACAGGAATCCATTACGTCCACCTTAAAAAACGCGATTAAAAACAATCATCTGGCGCAGGCCTTCCTTTTTACGGGGCCGCGGGGCGTGGGCAAAACAACCTGTGCCCGGATTTTTGCCAAAACCATAAACTGTGAGCATCTGGGCCCGAATATGGAGCCATGCGACGAGTGTGAGAGCTGCGTTTCCTTTAACCAAAACAATTCTTTTAATATTCATGAGCTGGATGCCGCTTCCAATAATTCGGTGGAGGATATACGCCGGCTGGTGGAGCAAGTCCGTATCCCGCCGCAGGTAGGCCGCTATAAGGTATATATTATTGATGAGGTGCACATGCTGTCGCAGGCCGCTTTTAATGCTTTCCTGAAAACCCTGGAAGAGCCGCCGGCTTATGCCAAATTTATATTGGCAACCACCGAAAAGCATAAGATTATCCCGACGATTTTATCCCGTTGTCAGATTTACGATTTCAACAGGATTACGGTAAAAGACATTGTTAAATACCTGGAATATGTAGCACAAAATGAAGGGGTTGAGGCTGAGCAGGAAGCTTTGCATGTGATTGCCCAAAAGGCAGACGGCGCCATGCGCGATGCGCTTTCCATCTTTGACCAGATTGTGAGCTTTTCAGGGAACAAGATAACCTACAAAGCCACCATTGAAAATCTGAATGTGTTGGATGTAGATTATTATTTCAAATTGGTGGAAATGTTTCTTGCCGGAAATATTTCGACTGCTTTGGTCACTTTTGACAACATCATCGCTAATGGTTTCGACGGGCATCATTTTATCAACGGACTGGCTTCACATTTGCGTAATCTGCTGGTAGGTAAGGATGCGCAAACCATTGATTTGCTGGAAACCAGCGAAGGGATTAAAAAGCAGTATAAAGAGCAGTCCGCCAAATGCAGTTTGCGCTTTCTGATACAAGCCATTGATATTTGTACCAAAGCCGATCTCGATTATAAAACGAGTTCCAATAAACGCCTTTTGGTGGAACTGAGTTTGATGAAGCTTTGTAAGCTGACCAATCCGTTTCCGAAAGAACAAATAGAGGCACCACAAGCAGAACAGACACAATCTGCACCGGTACAATCTGCGCCACCTGCAAGCAAAGCCGCCGCGAAACCCGTCAGTGCTCCGGTAAGTACGGCCGCTGCTCCCGAAAAGCAGAACCCGGCTCCGGCACCGAAAGTTGAAACGCCAAAGGCCGAAGCGCCCAAACCGGAAGAAAAGACAGCGGAAAAAGCGCCGGAAGTTCAAAAAACGGCCTCGGAAGAAAAAGCTGCAGTAGCAAAACGGACGGCTTCCAAAAGTCGTCGCCGTACCGTTAGTATTACGGATAGCATCACTGCCGCCCCGAAGAAAGAAGAAAAAATAGACCTGGATAGTGAACTGACCCGGCAGTTTGATCACGTTCAAAAGCAAGTACAACGTAAAGATTTGGATGCGGCGATTGCAAAATTTGCCGAAAGCATTAAAAATGACAAACGGGCTTATGCCGCACTCCTGCGTCCGGAAAATATACTGTTGGATGATAATAATAAAATTACCATTAAACTAAGCAGTAAAACTCTTGACGACAAGGAATTGCGTTTTGACCTGTTGAAGTTTTTGAAGGAAGAGCTGGATAATAATGAATTGTCGCTGCTGGTGGAGATTGTGGAGGTGAAAAGGCAGAAGACTGAAGGGCCGCAGGATATTTATAAAAAAATGGTAAAGGAAAATCCCAAATTGGACGAGATGCGCCAACAACTGGATTTGAAGTTTTAAAATAGGAAGAGAAATACCAAGTGGCGCAAAGTCACTTTCGGATTAATTTATATAACCGCCGGATTATGCTAATAAAGATTTTCGGAGCAGCATTGCATGGAATCGATGCCCAGATGATTACCATTGAGGTGAACATCAGTAAAGGCGTTAATTTTCATTTGGTGGGCCTGCCGGATAATGCGGTTAAGGAAAGTCAACAGCGAATTCACGCGGCTCTGGAAAATAACGGCTATAAAATGCCGGTTAAGAAGATTGTGATTAATATGGCCCCCGCGGATATCCGCAAAGAGGGCTCGGCTTACGATTTGCCGATTGCTTTGGGAATTCTGGGAGCCTCCGAACAGATAAAGGCAGAAGAAATCGGGCGGTATATGATTATGGGTGAGTTGTCGCTGGATGGAAATATCCGGCCCATAAAAGGCAGTTTGCCCATGGCTATTGAAGCCCGCAATAAGGGTTTCAAAGGGCTGATTCTTCCGCTTGAGAATGCCAATGAGGCTGCTATTGTGAATGATTTGGAAGTTTATGGTGCCGAAAACATAAGGCAGGTCATTGATTTCCTGGAAGGAATGGAAAGTGGTTTGCAGCGTTTCGAAATCAATACACGGGAACAATTTTACGCGAGTTTGAATGAGTTTGAGTTTGATTTCGAGGATGTGAAAGGGCAGGAAAATATAAAGCGTGCATTGGAAATAGCTGCTGCCGGCGGACACAACGTAATAATGATTGGCCCGCCCGGCTCGGGAAAAACCATGCTGGCCAAACGCATTCCTTCGATTTTGCCTCCGTTGAATTTGCACGAAGCGCTGGAAACCACAAAAATCCATTCGGTTGCCGGATTGATGTCGCCTAACGATTCCCTGATTTCGGTGCGTCCGTTTCGGTCGCCGCATCATACCATCAGTGATGTGGCTTTGGTCGGTGGCGGTACATATCCACAGCCCGGTGAGATTTCGCTGGCACATAACGGAGTGTTATTCCTGGACGAATTGCCGGAGTTTAAACGCACGGTTTTGGAAGTGATGCGGCAGCCCATTGAAAACCGGAAAATTACCATTTCGCGGGCGAAATTTACGGTGGATTATCCCGCCAGTTTTATGTTGATTGCTTCGATGAACCCTTGTCCTTGCGGTTATTATAATCATCCGGAAAAGGCCTGTGTATGCGGCCCCGGGGTGGTGCAGAAATATTTGAATAAAATATCCGGGCCTTTGCTCGACCGGATTGATTTGCATGTGGAGGTTACGCCGGTTTCTTTCCGTGAATTATCGAAGATGCGTAAATCGGAGAAAAGTGTCGATGTGCGTAAACGGGTAATTGCCGCGCGCAAAATTCAGGAGGAACGTTTTAAGGATAGCGCGGGCATTTATGCAAATGCGCAGATGAGCTCAAAACAATTGCGAAAGTATTGTGAGATTGACGAGCAGGGCGGTGAACTTTTACGCAACGCGATGGAAAAGCTGGGGTTGTCGGCACGGGCTTACGACCGCATACTTAAAGTGGCGCGTACGATTGCCGATCTGGAAGCTTCGGAGATGATTACCAATGAACATCTTTCCGAGGCCATTCAATACCGCAGTTTGGACAGGGATAGTTGGGGCAGCTGATTATTTTGCCACAAAATTAAGAGTAACTTCAAATACCATTACCGAATTTGCCGGAACGCTTCCTTGATCATGTGGGCCATAGCCTAAATTTGAAGGTATGATCAACAAAATCTTACCCCCTTCGCCAATTAAAGGAATACCTATTTGCCAGCCGGTAATTGTTTTCGATAATATCATATCCACATTGTCTCCGCTGTCAAATTCCGTTCCGTCCAAAAGTGTTCCTACATAATCCACATTTACTTTGGAGTTTACATTTGGGTGAATCGAACCGCCCGATTTGCGTATTTCATACCAAAGTCCGCTCTCGTGTTTGGTTGCGTTAATATTATGATCGGAGACGTATTGTTCAATTAGTTCCTGGTCAATTTCCCACTGTGGACGATCATCACATGATGAGGTGAACAAGGTATAAGCGGCCAGGATAAGTACTAAAAATGCTTTCTTCAACATAATCGTTTAATTTTTTTTCTGTAGCAAAACTACGCTTTTTAACGATAATAAAATGCCGGTATTGCGCATAAAAAAACCGCAATACTTGATTGCGGTTCCTAAATTGTACAATGTGGTTATTAGAATTTCAGTTTCTTGCGCATTTCTTCTGCGCGTTCACGATAGCGGTTTAGCTGGTCTTTTTCCGGATCAATTCCCTTCGGACGAGGTTTTGTACTCTTGTTGTATTCATCATTGCGGAAAAGGATAAATTGGCAAATTCTTTTATAAGCCTCCTTTTGATCAAAGGCAGGAAACTGAGATAATTCGTTGGTTACCTTGTCGGTAAATCCGTCTTTATCTTGTTCCCAAATTTGAAGAACCTCTTTACGCTCTTTGCGAGACATATTAAAATCGTGGTCGAAAACCTTATCAACCCATTTACGCTCTTTTTTATCTACTTCTCCGTCAACACCAGCAATTGCTATCATCCCTGCATAAATAATTTGCTTATAGTTAAAATCTGCCATGGTAATTTGTTTTTAGTTATTTTTTTAAATATCCTCGATTAATTAACAAGTAAAAATATGAAATTTTTAATGAATCAACTCAAAGTTGTGATATTTTTTTTCACTTATTACAAATATACAAAAACAAAAATCACTTTGTCAAGTCTTTTGAAATATTTTAATAGTCTGATAAATAGTTAATAACACCATTGTTTTGTTTGGTGAAAATTGGAGATTTTTTGTAAAGTAAATCACAAAGAAAAATTCTCGTAATTTGTCCTTTTATTAAAAACAGAAACAATTATGGCAACAATCGCAATTGAGGGCATGCAGTTTTTTTCTTATCACGGGCATTTCGAAGAGGAGTCGGTAATAGGAACCAAATTCTTACTTGACTTATATCTGGAAACGGATACTTCAAAAGCGGAACAGAGTGATAATCTGGAGGATACTGTAAATTATCTGGCGGTATATCTGGTGGTAAAAAAACAAATGCAGCAGAAGTCTTACCTGATAGAGCATGTAGCCCGGCGCATACTGGATGCTGTTTTGGCCGAATTTCCCGCCGTGGAGAAGGCCGAACTGAAGTTCCGGAAATTAAATCCGCCCTTGGGCGGCCAAATGGATAGTGTGAGTATTCGTCTGTCTGCCGAGCGTTAGTTTATGGAACAGGCTTCAACCGAAATAAAGATATGCCCCGCTTGCGGAGCCAAATTTGAATGCACGCACGATGCTTCATGCTGGTGTATGAGCTATGTGATTCCGGAAAAGAATTTGAAGATTATCCGTGAAAAATACAGCAATTGTTTATGTCCCGAATGTCTGGGTTCGTTTACGGAAAGTATTAAAAAGTAATGCCGTTGGGGCCGACGCCCAGACTGTATTCTTCAATAAGTTTTCCCTCTTTTGAGTAATGGTACATTTTACCGGAAACAGTAAAAGTGGGCGCCTCGAAGCCATATAAATCTCCGTTTTGCGGGTCCACATTAAAACCGTAAAAATCTTTATCGATAAGAGGAAGACTGTCCAGATTCCCGCTTCCGATATTATAACGGAATATACCCTTGAAACCGTAACCGCCTCCCACATAAAGATATCGATTATCCGGGCTGATTTCAAGTTGAGCGGGATGCATTTCATCAAAAAGGCGAACCGATTTATTGATGCTTTGTCCGTTGTCGGTCAAATGCTGTAAGTAAGATGGGGTGTGGCCGATTATATTAAAGTTGGCGTCATAGATGATTTTCCCTTTGCAAAGCACCCAAAAACCGTTGGTTTCCAAAACCAAATCAATCGGATTATGCGCAACGGCTTTGGTGTAGATTAACTTTTTGGTATGCGTGTCGATGATGGATAAAGTACTGTCATTTGAGAATCCGCCACTATTACAAACGACTAAATTATTATTAGCCCGCGGGTTAATCAGCATTTTCTCAGGGCCCTTGCCCACGGTAATCGAATCAATAAGCTTATTAGTATTCAGGTCTAAAACAACAATATGTCCTTTGCTTCCGCCGCTCCAACTGCTTGCAAAAGCTGTTTTGCCGTCACTACTTAGCAAATAGCGGGGCATTTTAATATCCTGAATAACGCCCAATTCTTTAAGTGTCTTTTCTTCAGTAATTTCGATTTTATTGGAGGCATTGACCATCAAATAGAGTTTAGTATTTACTTTGCTGATGGACTGCAAAACATCACCAGGCCGGCGGTTGTTCGCATTACGAAACGCATCATTAATCATTTTTTTCTCTGCAGGATAATATAAGCTTACCGAGGCGTTGCCAAAACCGAAGGCTCCTTCATTGGAGATATAATAAACTTCAGAATCGGGCAGGGGCTGCTCGTTTTCCGTTTCGTCTTTATCGCAGCTCCACAAGCTCAGAATGCTAAAAAGGAGTAAAAGGTTTAGATATTTCATTTTTTCGGTTTTTGATTGATTAGTAAATGG
>CAYUAN010000098.1:0-12942 GCA_964442545.1 uncultured Prolixibacteraceae bacterium
AAAATAATTTTAACGGAAATATTAAAGCAATTCTGGATGAGGTGCCAAACAAGATTATGGATTATCAGAATCAATTGCTTGACCAATACCGATTGACCACATACAGTTTCGAAGACAGCACCAACGACTCAAGCCAGCAAAGCCGGGGAAATAGCGAAAACGAACAACTGATATTATTGATTGAATCGCAATTGAAGAATCTAAAAAGCGATCGGGAGGAAGTGATTCAACTGAAAGAAAATTTCAAATTACGCATCGAAGAGCGTTTGCACAGCGCTTTGAACAGTATCTCCTTCTACCCCTTTATCAAGGCTGCCGCGAATTTACGCCAATATATCCGGCATCAACAAACAAAAAATCATTTCGGAAAACTGAAAGATTGGAATAAAACTGCCAAGAAATGGCTGCAGGATCAATTCGCACAATTATGGTATCGTCAAAGCCAGGGCGTAATCCTGACCCAGGAACTAATCGAAGCCGATGAAAGCATACAGCAGAATCAGCTATTGCGCGATTTACATCGCAAGTTGTATTCCGGACAAGCGATTTACGACAAACTTCCCTTCTACTACCGCCAGCTGTTTTTGCGCAAGCATAATTTCATGAAGGAAATGTGGGTGGAACGCCCGGCGGAAATGGAATTGGGACGCCGCTGCCTTGAGGATTTCCGCAATGGAATTAAAGGAGGCATTCTGGTGGTTGGCCCGCATTATAGCGGCAAATCATTCTATATTCAGATGCTGGCACACGAATACACCACTCAGGAAAATATTATCACCATTAATCCTCCTGCCGGCGGCAGCACGGATAAAAAAGTTTTTATCGAGCAGTTTAAGCTTGCCGCCGAAACCAATTTCGGAATTGAGCATTATTTGCGCAATGCGAAAGGAAAAGTGGTCATCGTATTTGAGGATTTGGAATTGTGGTGGGAGAAAACGCCCGAAGGATTCAATTTGATTACTTATATCCATGAGCTGATTCACCGCTTTAGCCATAAGGTGCTGTTTATTTCAAGTTTGAATATTCACAGCTATAAAGTAATGAATCGCGTATTGGATATCGAGGTGAATTATCTGAACGTAATTGCCATGGGCGCCATGAATGCCAAACAGCTGAATGAGATGATCATTAAGCGTCATAATACGGGAACGCTTAAGTTTATCCTGAATAAAAAGAAACAAGAGCAGTTTCACACATGGGATTATGCCCGTTTATTCAACAGCTATTTCAACTTCAGCCGCGGAATTCCGGGAATAGCCATTTATGCCTGGGTGAATAATATTACCAAAGTAAACGAGAAAGAAATTAAAATTAAATATCCTGAGAGTTTCGATATCGAAGCCTTTGAATATTTCGATGCCGACCAAAACTGGTTATTGTTACAGTTTGTGCTGCATAAAACCATGGATATCGAAAAGCTTGTTCGACTATCGGGCATGACACGGCAAGAGGCGATACTTGATGTGGAAAAACTGGTACGGAACGGCATCGTAACAAAAACAGACGAAAACGTGTTTAAGATTAATGTGTTGATGTATCACCTGGTGATGCAACATTTAGAAAATAACAGATTATTATAATGGACTTTTTGCACGATAATTATTCGACCTTTCCATTACTGAGCTTAGTCTTTGCGGGTTTGCTCATGCATCTGTTTTTGCGCTTTTTACGCTTTATCATTCCGCGTTTAGCCAAAAGCCGGCTGTTGCGTAACTGGTTCAATAAATATTTTTCCATGTTCGAGCTGTTCACATGGCTGCTATTGAGTTTATGGTTTCTCCCCTTTATGATGCACAAGCATATTTACGCGGGCAGCGGACTACTGCTTATTATTCTTTCCATATTTATTTGGATTGCCTGGTTTGGCTTGAAAGACCTGATTGCCGGTTTTATTTTCAAAACCAACAGCGGATTGCATATCGCGGAACAAATTGAAATCGGGGAATACAAAGGAGTGATTATAAAACTGGGATTTCGTAATTTAATTTTAGAAACGCCCGAGGGAAATTATATCAGCATTCCTTTCAGTCAAATTATCAACAAACCTATTATCAAGGTAAGCTCAGCGGAAATTCGCCATAACCGAATATTTGACATGGAAGTAAAACGCGTGGAAAATATTCAAAAACTCACGCAAGAGATTGCGCAAAAAATCAGCATGCACCCGCGTAGTTCAATCCTGGAGCAACCAAAAGTGGAGCTGATTGGTGAATCGGGAGATAATCTGACACTAAGGCTAAAAATTTATGCCGTGGAAAATAAATATCTCTCCCTGATCGAAGAGGATATCCGCAGTGCTTTTGAAGCGTGATTTGCATCGGCTTTCCCCTTTACAAACTCCATTCAAACTTTATCCGCCAGTTTCTTCTAAAGCAATAAACTGAAAGTTAGTCCGTTATTCATAAGCACACACAAAATCCAAAATCATGAAAAAATTCAGACTATTTACTGCAATTGCTGTATTTATGGCAATCGGCAGCGCTTTTTTACCAAAACAAACAGAAAAATTCTCCCTCAAGCAAATCGAAAATGATTTGATGAAAGTTGATCAAAATTTGTATGCCTCAGCCTATGAGGTAAGCAATTTAGATTACCGAACTTTTTTACTTGAGTCAAATACCGCTGTAAAAGCCTACTGCACATTGGACACGGCAAATTGGCTGAATCCCGACTACTATGCAGAGCCCTTGGCTGCCTATTATCATACTCATCAGGCCTACAATAACTATCCTGTGGTCAATGTAAGCCACCGGGCGGCCTTGGAATACTGTAATTGGTTAACGAAAAAATATAATGCCTGGCCCAAGCGGAAATTCAAAAAAGTCCGCTTTCGTTTACCAAACGAAGAGGAATGGGAAAAAGCAGCAAAAGGCGGCAAAACGCATATACAATATCCATGGGGCGGTCCCACTTTGGATGGCTATTGCAAATATTTTAAGGCGCCACAGACAGCTGTTCATTTTGATAAGGAGCAAAATGCTTATGTACTTTTTATAAAGAAAAGCGGCCCGGGCGTTTCGGATAATATTTCTAAAGATGCCGGTAATATGGGGGCACCCGTTGCCGTAAACAGTTTCAAGCCCAACGGTTTCGGCATATACAATATCTGTGGCAATGTGGCCGAGATGATGGAAGAAGAAGGGATTAGCCGTGGCGGCGGTTGGTTGTCTGCTGGCGGAGACGTACAAATAAAAAGTCGTGCGGAATACTCCAAACCACAAATTGATGTGGGCTTCCGCTGTTTTATGGAAGTTATTGAGGAATAAAAAAAGCGGCCAATGGCCGCTTTTTTATTTATCTGTTCAATTGTTTTATTATCCGCATTTGGAATAACCGCAGCTGGTACAACTCAAACAACCTTCCTTAAATTCCAAGTCGTTACCACACTCGGGGCATTTCGAGCCTTTGGCTTTGGTTCCATCCGGAATAAACTTCTTCAAAGCCCGTACCACACCTGTTTTCCACGAGTTGATGGTGTCGGTCTCAAAACTCATTCCATTGATCAGATCTACCACAAACGGGATTGGCATTCCGTGACGCAGAACGCCGGATATTAATTTGGCATAGTTCCAATACTCCTTATCAAACGAACGGGACAAACCGCGATATTCCTGAATCATTCCGCCTCTATCCTCGTATTCAAAATCGTAACGCTTACGATTCTTCTCGGTGCGGTTTTTAATTACCCAACCTTTGGTCACGTAGGTCGGAATGATAAAGTCTTCGGCCTTTCCGGTGAATATCTCGTAGGGGCGATTTTTATAAATACCCACAACAGCAATCCATTTTTCCTTATTGTTATTAAATCGGATAATCTCTGCTTCTAATTTTTCCGGACGTTTCGGGGCCGCTGTTTCTTTGAAATCCGTATCTTCTTTTTTCTCTTTCTTTTTGGAAACCAAAACTCCGGAGCGTGAACCCTCACGATAAACGGTAATTCCTTTACAACCGGATTTCCATGCTTCCTCGTAGATTTGTCCGATTAGATCTTCTTTAACATTTTCGGGAACATTAACCGTTACACTGATGGAATGGTCCACCCATTTTTGCACGGCACCCTGCATTTTTACTTTGGCCACCCAATCCACATCGGCTGAAGTTGCCTGATAATAAGGAGATTTCTTGATAATCTCTTGCAGCGCATCGTGATCCATATTTTTCACTTCCTCCACATTGTATCCGTTTACACGTAACCAAGTTTCGAAATTATGATGGAATACGGTAAATTCTTCCCAATGGTCGCCCACTTCGTCCACAAATGCCACTTTAGCAGTGCTGTCATTCGGGTTTACCTTGCGGCGACGCGTATAGGATACCATAAACACCGGCTCAATTCCCGAAGTAGTTTGCGCCATCATACTGGTCGTTCCGGTCGGCGCAATGGTAAGTAATGAAATATTGCGGCGGCCATATTTTTTCATCTCCGGCTCCAATTCAGGAGTAGCTTCGAATATGCGCTGAATAAAGGGATTATCCTTCTCACGATTGTAGTCGTAAAGTGGAAATGCCCCACGCTCTTTGGCAAGATTTACGGATGAACGATAAGCTTCAACAGCGAGGAACTTATGTACTTCAACAGAAAACTCTGTTGCATCATCGGTACCGTAACGAAGCCCCATAGCAGCCAGCATATCGCCTTCTGCGGTAATACCGATTCCGGTACGACGGCCTTGCTCGGTCTTCTTACGAATGTTTAACCACAGATTACGCTCCACAGCTTTAATCTCGTCTGATTCGGGATCAGAATCTATTTTCGCTAAAATACGGTCAATCTTTTCCTGCTCCAAGTCAATAATATCATCCATTATCCGCTGGGCAATGTGTACATGCTTAGCGAATAATTTATTGTTAAAACGGGCATTTTTAGTAAAAGGATTATCCACATAACCATAAAGGTTGATGGCTAATAAACGACAACTGTCATAAGGACACAGAGGAATTTCACCACAAGGATTGGTGGAAACGGTTTTAAAACCCAAATCGGCATAGCTGTCCGGAACCGACTCGCGAATTACGGTATCCCAAAACAAGATACCCGGTTCTGCCGATTTCCAGGCATTATGTACAATCTTTTTCCACAATTTGCGCGCATCGGTTTTCTTAACGTGCGTAGGATTATCCGAGTCAATCGGATATTGTTGCACAAACTCGGTTCCGTTAATAACGGCACGCATGAAATCATCGGTCATTTTTACCGATACATTGGCTCCGGTAACTTTGGTACTGTCCACTTTAGCATCGATGAAATCCTCGGCATCGGGATGCTTAACGGAAATACTCAGCATCAAAGCACCACGACGGCCATCCTGGGCTACCTCACGGGTCGAATTGGAGTAACGCTCCATAAAGGGAACTATTCCGGTTGAAGTGAGGGCACTGTTTTTTACCGGGCTGCCTTTGGGGCGAATACCGCTTAAATCATGGCCAACACCTCCGCGACGTTTCATTAATTGCACCTGCTCCTGATCTATTTTCATAATGCCGCCGTAAGAATCGGAATTGCCGTCGTTGCCAATTACAAAACAGTTGGACAAAGAACCCACCTGATATTTATTGCCGATACCGGCCATCGGACTGCCCTGCGGAAGAATATGTTTAAAACCTTTCAATACTTCATACAATTCGTCTTCTGACATCGGATTGGGATACTTCGCCTCAATACGGGCCAACTCACGGGCAATTCGGCGATGCATATCATCAGGCGTACGTTCAAACAGATTACCATAACTGTCTTTTAGCGCATATTTGTTAATCCATACCTGCGCGGCCATTTCATCACCCTTAAAATATTCTGTTGAGGCTTTCAGGGCTTCTTCCATTGTGTACGTTTTGCGCTCCTCCTCTTGCGGAGCCACAACCTTTTCAGGTTCTTTTACTGGTAGTGTTGTCTGCATATCGTTTTCGTTTTTATCCGATTTATTCCTAGCATCGAGCAGTTCGTCATACAGCTTGTTTTTCGTGCCCTTTCCCTCCAAAATATCATTATCCGCCTCTACTTGAGCAAAAAGATCAGGATTTGTCATAGTATAAATCTTTAAGTATTTTAATAATGTAATTGTCAACCATTTACAAAATTCACCATTGGAATTTCAATCGGTTACGAAGATAGGTTGCTATTCTTTAATTTGAGCAGCGATTTTATTAACAATCATTTCAAGTTTTCAACGAAAAAGGATAACACTTTGATTTCTAAAAAATAAAATTTCTACAAAAACACGATTTTTCAATATATTAACATTCAGCTTTTTATGGCTATTTAGAATAATTCTAAGCAAAACTCGCTTTTCTTAAAACCCCATATTCCATAAGGATTTTGGCCCGAAAAAACACTCCATTTTACCTGATTTTTTAGAGAAACGTTTTAGATATATTATATCGAGAAAATTAACCCTATGAAATCAATTTGTTTAGAATTTAAATTCAAATTACGTATTATGAGATACGAAAAAATATTTATGAACAATTATAAGATGTAATGAACAAATTCCTATTGTTCCCAAATTAGTTTTTTACCAAATCCGAGGCGATTATCGGTTAGCTTAAAAAAATCAGGTTTTAATCCCCACATAGTTTCCAATTTCAATACGGCATATGGATATTTTTTCAGGTACGCCCGTTTTCCTGTTTTTAAGTCCTCCCCTTTCAACTCCTTGGCTTTTCCGGTAATCTGCAATCCCTGAATCTTCCCCACGGTATTTGTTTCCAAAACGATATTCGCACCCACTTGCGGGTTCTCCAACATCTCACTTCCGTGCCGGGTTTCCTTATCTGTGGTAAATACAAACATATTTTGCTCCGGCAAATACACATAAAAACAATTCGCAGTATAGGGTTTATTATCCTTCGCAGTAGTTATAGTAAGCACATGATGCTCGCTGATAAAGTCAATAATTTTCTGGTCAATCATAGGGCAAATTTAGGGTTTATTGCGGAGTTTTGGTAGGGGAAATTGTTAAATTGCCTGCCTACCATCCCTGTCGGGAGGAAATCCGGCAGGTAGGTTCTATTGCCATCCCTTCGGGAGGCAGGTTAAATGGTTAAATTGCCTGCCACCCTGTCGGGAGGAAATCCTACCGTTAGGTAGGTTAAATGGTTAAATTGTCCTATTGTTGGGATGTTGCAAATCAAATTTATCTACCGTAGCCTTAGCGAAGGTAGAAATCTCCAAATCAGAAATCAAAAATTAAAAGATATCTTTGCGTTCTTATAAAAAACGTATGACAGCTGTAGAAATCATTTCCTTAATCATCGCGGGCGTAGCCGTTGGCTTTATCAACACCTTAGCCGGTGGTGGTTCCATTATCTCGCTGAGCGTACTGATGTACCTGATGGGCTTGCCGGCCGGCGTGGCCAACGGAACAAACCGGATTGCCATTACGCTGCAAACATTTACCGCGGTGCGCAGTTTCAAGAAACAGGAAATACTCGACTGGCGTAAGGGTTTGAAACTGGGCCTGCCGGCTGTTGTTGGTTCCATTGTCGGGGCCCTGATTGCCGTGGATATCGACGAGAAGATTTTCGAAAAAGCCATGGCTGTAATTATGCTGCTGATGCTGTTTTTTATTTTCTACAAACCTTCATTATGGCTTAAAGGCAAGCAATCACTAATCGATAAAAAAGTCGGCCCGCTACAAATGCTTATTTTCTTCCTGATTGGAATCTACGGCGGTTTTATCCATGTTGGAATCGGCTATCTGCTTTTAATCGCCATTGTATTGGGCGCGGGCTATGACTTAGTGAAGGCCAATGCCATTAAAGTGCTGATTGTGTTTATGTATGTCCCCTTCAGTCTGGCCGTATATATTTGGAACGATCAGGTAAACTATCTCTATGGTTTTGTTTTGGCAATAGGGAATATTCTCGGGGCTGTAATTGCCAGTCGTATGGCGGTGGAAAAAGGCGCGGGATTTGTCCGCTGGGTAATAGCGGCCGTTGTTTTACTTACCGTACTGCAAATATTCGGCGTGGTGGATTTTCAAGCCCTGCTGGCGCAAAAATAAATTCTTCGGTTAAATATTCGCTTTCAACCACTCCTTTAACTCTTCCAGACTTTCCATAGCGGCAATTTCGCCCTGATGGCGGTTATCCAATTGTTTCCCGGCCAATTCGGCTGCCCAGCCGCCAAATTGCGCAAAACAGATAATCGTTTTCTGAAACTGCCAGGCATAGGCCAATTCCGACAATGTGCCCGAACCGCCACCCACGGCAATCACAATATCCGAACTGTTGGCCACGATGGCATTGCGTGCCAGTCCGATTCCGGTTGGAATTTTAATATCGCAAAAAGCATTTGCCTCAGCGGCATCAGCTCCGGGCAAAATACCGATGCACTGCCCGAACGTATAGTTGCGCGATTGGCGGGCACCTTTGAAAACCGCTTCCATAAAGCCCCCTCGCCCACCGTTCAGAATTGTAAAACCCATATCGGCCAACAAACGGCCCAGCTCCAAACCAAAGCTATAAATCTCCGGAGTGCACGTGCTCGTGTTCGGGCCAATGGTGGCCACCGTGCTCGACAGTTTACTCATTATCCTTTGGTTTTACATTTTGCCCTTCGTATTGCTGGGTTTCATTGTATTTATATACCAGCTCAATACCTACCTCATCGAACATCTCTTCCGACTCGCCACCGGCATGGTATTTCCGCTCGCATACCACGCGCTTAATACCACAGTTGATAATCAGCATCGCGCAGGTACGGCAAGGTGTCATACGGCAATACAAAGTCGCGCCCTCCAGGGCGATTCCGCGACGAGCGGCCTGGGTAATGGCATTTTGCTCGGCATGCACGGTACGCACACAATGTTGGGTAACATGGCCGTCTTCATGAATCACTTTTTTAAAGAGGTGTCCCACATCATCGCAATGCGGCAAACCCGTAGGCGAACCCACATAACCCGTTACCAATATTTGTTTGTCCTTTGTAATCACACAACCGCTGCGTCCCCGGTCGCAGGTTGCTCGTTTGGCCACGGTATCGGCCAAATCCAAAAAGTAATCATCCCAGCTGGGACGTTCGTATTTTATATTTTTTGCATCCATAATTTCTAAATTCCAAGTTTGTTTAACACCTGTTCCACCTGCTGATACAGCGCTTCCATATCGCCATTATTATCAAATACAAAATCTGCCTCGCTAATGCACTTCGACAGGTTTTGCTTATTCGGGTCGGAGGCGGTCATCTCCCGCTTTTCGTTCGCCAGGAAAGTATCGAAATCAATATTATCCGTTGATGATTTCCGTTGCTTAATTCGCTCAAAGCGCACTTTCGGGTCGGCATCCACGGCAAAAAGGTAAAAGTTTCCCTTGGCACGCAAGGAAGTGATTTCACCGGGAGTACGAATACTCTCAATCACACTGTTTTTGCCTCCGGCTTTTGCCTGTTTATACAGCTCATCGGTTATATATGAGGGCGAATGCTGTGCCCGCAACTCATTGGCCAGAGAGGTCATCGTATCCCTGTTGACCGGCATTCCCCGCTTTTCCAATTCGTTCACCAGAAATCCGCGCACCGAAAAATGCACAAAGCCCCGTTTTTCAATCAGATAGTCCACAATGGTTCCTTTGCCTGCACCCAAGGTTCCGGTTATTCCAATTACAATCATATCAGTAGGTGTTTTTGTCTTTCAAATCCGTAATCCATTTTTCGTCCACAGCCAAGGGCTTGAAGTGCTCCATCGCTTCCAGCAAATCCTTTGGTTCGGCAGCCGTCAATACATTATGGCGGTGTTCGTATTTCATAAATTTCTCTTCCAGAATATGATCAAACATCCGGAGCAAATGGTCATAAAAACCGTTTACATTCAGAAAGCCCGTAGGTTTTTCACTAATTTCCAATTGAAAATATGTCAGCACCTCCATCACCTCGTCCAGAGTACCAAAGCCGCCGGGCATGGCGATATAACCGTCCGAAAGTTCGGCAATCAGGTTTTTACGTTCGCTCATAGTTTGGGTAATATACATTTTGGTAATGCCGTCATGCCCCACTTCGCGCTCCTGTAAATGATCCGTAATCACCCCGATTACCTGTCCGCCATGCTGCATCACGGCATCGGCGATAACACCCATCAAGCCCACTTTTCCACCACCATATACCAATGCGATATTCCGTTCCGCCATCAAACGGCCCAGTTCCGCGGCCTTTTGGGAATATATTTCCTTTGCCCCGACACTCGAACCGCAAAAAACTCCAATGCTTTTAATCATGCTTATATTTTAAATGAATCGGCTGCTAATTTAACGGAAAAAGGCGCTTGCGGCTGTTTGATTTTTCAACACAAAGAAATCAACAGCCACACATTAAAAAAAAATCACGTCCCCGCAATTTCCACCTCAGATTTGAGTTACTTTAGCCGTAAATCATCATACAAAAAAGTAATGAGCATAAACTTATTGACCCCTATGCGGTTTCACCCGATTTTGAAAGAAAAAATATGGGGCGGAACCAAGATTAAAGATATACTGCATCACGATATCAGCCCTTTGGAGCGCTGCGGCGAACTTTGGGCGATTTCGGGAGTGGAAAATTACGAATCGGTCGTAAAAGAAGGCCCGCTGGAAGGAAACAACCTGAATGAGCTTTTGGAGATTTTTATGGGCGAGTTGGTTGGTGAAGCGATTTTCGAAAAATTCGAAAAACAATTTCCCATACTGATTAAATTCCTGGACGCCAATGACTGGTTAAGCATTCAAGTGCATCCTGACGATGAACTGGCACGGATTCGCGGTTTGGAACAGGGTAAAAACGAAATGTGGTACATACTGCAAGCAGATAAAGGTGCGCAATTGATTAATGGTTTTCGCAAGGCGGTTTCCAAAGAAAATTTCAAGAAAAGCGTAGAAAACAATACCGTGGCGGAATTACTCAATTATATTGATGTGGAAGCCGGCGACTGCTTCTATATTCCCGCGGGCCGCATACATGCCCTGGGGCCGGGCATTTTGCTTACCGAAATTCAGCAAACATCGGACACCACCTACCGTATTTACGACTGGGACCGCAAAGACGCCGAAGGTAAAGGCCGAAAGCTGCATGTGGACGAGGCCCTGGACGCCATCGATTACACTTTGAAAGACAACTACAAATGCGACTACCACCGCATTAATAATCAGACAATGGAAATGGTGGATGAGCAGCACTTTACGACCAATATTCTAAGTTTCAATTCACCGATTGAGAAAGATTATGACGAGCTGGATTCATTTGTAATTTACATTGTTACGCAGGGCAGCTTTCAGATGAAATATGATGAGGGTAAGATGGATTTGGGCATTGGCGATACCGTTTTGATTCCGGCTATCACCAAAAAACTGGAGCTTTATCCTACACCCGGAGCCACTATTTTGGAAGTGTATATGAAACCTCCGGGATACAAAGCGAATAAATAAGCGAAATATATTTTCAGCAATAAAAAAGACATTAAAGATTTATGAAATATAAAATATTCGTCACACTGTTGACACTAATTCTGGGATTCAGTTCCTGCGACCGGCATAGAAATAATAAAAATGAGGACGTGGCTGTCGATACCACAAGCATCATTGTTCCCGAGCCGGATCCGGTAAAGGTATTCGGTATTCCCAAAGATGATTACACCATTATTGAAGATATGGTAAAACCCAATCAAACCCTGTCGGTGATATTAGGAAAATACAAGGTCAGTTATCCTGTAATTGATGAGCTGGTGCGCAATTCGAAAGAAATATTTGATGTACGCCGTATCAAGTCGGGAAATCGTTTCTATATTTTCCAAACCAAAGACAGCATTCCGCAAACGCGTTATTTTATTTATCAGATTGACAAGACCGAGATTATGCGCTACGAGTTTGCCGATTCGGTTATCGTTAGCCGCGAGATGCTCGAAGTACGCACAGACACGGTACGCAGCGAAGGCATAATCGAGAGTTCGCTGTGGATGAGTATGAAAAACGCGGGGATTGACCCCAATCTGGCCTTGGAGCTTTCGGATGTGTACGCCTGGACGATTGACTTTTACGGTTTACAGAAAGGCGATCGATTTATTGCCATCTACGAACAAAAATATATTGACACCAATTATGTGGGCATCGGAAAAATCATTGCCTGCCGCTTTGATAACGCCGGGCATTCCTTTTATGGCTATCGTTTTGAGCAGGACAGCATCGAGGATATGTTCGACGAGGAAGGCGGCAGTTTGCGCCGTGCATTTCTGAAAGCGCCCTTGCGTTTCAAGCGAATCAGCTCGCGTTACAGCAACAGCCGTCTGCATCCGGTGCTAAAGATTCACCGTCCGCACCACGGGGTGGATTATGCCGCGGCTACCGGTACGCCTATTCACAGCATCGGCGACGGACGGGTGGTTTTTATCGGGCGTAAAGGCGGTTACGGCAAGCGTGTGGAGATTAAGCATAACGGTGTTTACACCACGGGCTATGCACATATGTCGCGATTTGCCAAAGGACTGAAAAAAGGGGACTTTGTAAAACAAGGACAGACCATCGGATATGTAGGCATGACGGGAACGGCCACCGGACCGCACCTTGATTTCCGCGTATATAAAAACGGGCAGCCCATAGACCCGCTAAAAATGAAATCACCTCCTGCCGTACCTATTAAAAAGGAAAATATGGACGCTTTTATGAAGGTGGTACAGCATTATTATCCTGAATTGCAGTTTAAAGACGAGCACCAATCCGGATAATTCTGCCACGGTCAACCGGTGAAACGGAACCCGACTTATAATTCGAATACGATTTCAGGCATGCCGATAATCCGGGACATAATTTCATAGAAAACAGCCCAAAGATTTAATGGGATTTTCCCATAAAAAAAAACCGTTGAAGCAAAGCTCCAACGGTTTTTGTATTTTATATTTTACGGCTTATTTAGGATCGTAGGCCCATTTAAGGAAGATTGATCCCCAGGTAAATCCTGCGCCAAAGGTGGCCAAAATCAGATTATCG
>CAYUAN010000099.1:0-3562 GCA_964442545.1 uncultured Prolixibacteraceae bacterium
AAGGATGGCGTAGCCATACCGAGCATGTAGGGCAAACAGGAAAAATTATTGCCCCCAATCTTTATGTTGCCGTGGGTATTTCCGGCGCGATTCAGCACGTGGGCGGTATCAGTTCATCCAAGTGCATAGTAGCCATCAATAAAGATCCCGAAGCCCCGATTTTCGAGGTGGCGGATTACGGAATAGTGGGCGATGCCTTTGGGGTTGTTCCCAAACTGACCGAAGCGATTAAAGCACTTTAATCACTTTATCAATAGTAAAAAAAGCGGAGTTTTGCCTCCGCTTTTTTTATGTTTAAATGGGATAAACCTCCTTTGCCGAACTTGGCTTATTAATTACAGAATAATTAAGCGCTTAACATTGCAAAACACAATTTATCTCCCTACATTTGTGAACCGAATCTTAAAGCAAAACAGATTATGAAGCAAAT
This sequence comes from uncultured Prolixibacteraceae bacterium, assembly GCA_964442545.1. GTDB lineage: Bacteria > Bacteroidota > Bacteroidia > Bacteroidales > UBA1556 > UBA6267. The sequence goes on from CAYUAN010000099.1 coordinate 431, forward strand.
TATATTTTTGATAGTATTGCTTATTACGCTGGGCGTTTTTTCCTATACGGCTATGCGTTTATACCGCTGGTTCAAATTGCTGAAACCGGCTTATCCCATTGATCATATCGGCGAGCGAATAAAGCTGACGCTAAAGGTGGCCTTCGGGCAAACCAAGATTTTGCGCCGGCCCTTGGTTGGCTTTATCCACGCGATGGTGTGGTGGGGCTTTATCGTGATTTTATTCGGCAGCATCGAGATGGTAATCGACGGCCTGTTCGGTACCGAGCGGGTATTGAGTTTTATGGGGCCGGTATATAGTTTCCTGACCGCCGCCGGAGATATCTTCGCTTTGATTATCGCTGTGGCGATGGTTATTTTTCTAATCCGCCGGAATGTGCTTCATATCAAACGATTTGAAGGTCCGGAGATGAAAAAGATTTCGCATCAGGACGCGAACCTGGCTTTAACCATTATCCTGTTTCTGATGATTTCCCTCCTGGGGATGAACACCTTTTATATATTAGATACGGATCATCAGGTAGGGCTGTATCCCGTGAGCAGTGTTTTGAGTCATTGGTTTGCGGGTATGGATGCCGGACAGATTCATTTTTGGCATGAGTTCAATTGGTGGGCGCATATACTGCTGATTTTTATTTTTGCCAATATTTTACCCTACTCCAAGCACTTCCATGTATTTATGTCGGTGCCGAATGTGTTCCTGAGTCGCCTGCAGCCTTTGGGGTATATCGACAATATGCCCAATGTAACCGAGGAGGTAAAACTGATGATGGATCCCAATGCCGCTTTCGACGCCCCGCCGCCGGAGGAAGAAGTGGCCCGCTTCGGGGTGAAGGATGTGGAGGATGTCACCTGGAAAAATTATCTGGACTCCTTGGCATGTACGCAATGCGGACGTTGTACTTCGGTATGTCCGGCAAATATCACCGGCAAATTACTGTCGCCCCGCAAGGTGATGATAAATTTGCGTGAGCGCATGAAAGAAAAAGCCCCGGGTCTGGTAAAGGATCCGAATTATGATGACGGAAAAGCATTGTTGCGCAGCTACATTAGCGAGGAAGAACTATGGGCCTGCACCTTGTGTAACGCCTGTGCGCAGGAATGTCCCATTAATATCAATCATCCGAGTATGATCGTCTCGATGCGGCGTTATTTGGTAATGGAAGAGTCGGCGGCCCCGGCCGAGTTAAACGGTATTTTCTCCAATATCGAAAACAACGGAGCGCCCTGGCAGTTCTCCCCCGAAGACCGCCTGAACTGGGCTGATGAAATTTATATGGACGAATAGTCCGGATTTATTTTGAACAAGAAAACACATAAAGATATGGCACAAGTAAAAGTAGAAGTTCCGGTAATGGCTGATTTGTTTGCACAAGGCAAAAAGCCCGAATACCTGTTTTGGGTGGGCAGCGCCGGTGCTTTCGACGACCGGGCGAAAAAGGTAAGCCGTGCATTTGTAAAGATATTGACCAAATTAGGAATTGATTATGCCGTTTTGGGCATTGAAGAAACCGACAGCGGTGATGTTGCCCGCAGGGCGGGAAACGAGATGCTTTTTCAGATGCAGGCCATGATGAATATCGAGGTGCTGAACGGCTACGAAGTGAAAAAAATTATTACCTGCGACCCGCACGATTATAATACCCTGAAAAACGAATATCCCGATTTGGGCGGGCAGTATGAGGTGGAACATCATACTCAGTTTCTGAACCGTATGTTGAAGGAAGGTAAACTGAAAGTGGATAAATCTGTTTTGGCAGGCAAACGCTTTACCTATCACGATCCTTGCTATTTGGGCCGGGCCAACGGAGTGTATGACGCCCCGCGCGAACTGTTGGAAGGCATTGGTGTTCGGATAACGGAAATGGAGCGGCACAAGAGTTTTGCGCTATGCTGTGGTGCCGGTGGCGGCCAAATGTTTAAGGAGGCCGAAAAAGGAGATAAAGAAATTTTTATCGAACGCACCGAGGAAGCTCTGCGTACCAAGCCGGAGGTGATTATTACCGCTTGTCCGTTCTGTTCTACCATGCTCACCGATGGTATTAAGTATAAAAACAGAGAGGAAGATGTGCGAAATTATGATGTGGCCGAGTTGGTGGCTATGGCACTGAAGATTTAGTTTATTTATTTCGCAGGCAACTATTTATATTATATATATCTTTGTTGTATAAAAGCAATAAAAATTAATTAATAACTAAAATTTAAGAACCATGAAACTATTAAAGTTACTATTTATTCTGTTAATGGGCGTAAGTCTGAGTGTGGCTACTTCCTGCAGTAAGGATGACGACAACGATGATGACAATACAGGTGGAGATAATCCCCCTGCTTCATCGAAATGCTACATTAAAAAATCAACGAATGATGATGGCTCCTACAGTGTTTTCGAGTATAATTCGGATAACAAGGTAATTAAGGCTACCGATTATGATGACAAGGGGAATGAAGATGGAGTTACATTGATTTCTTATAATAGCGATGGCATGATGAGTATGTTTGTTAGCGTTGAGAATGGGGATACCTCTATGAAAATTGAGGTAACTTATAGCGGTAATAAGCCGAGTGTTGCTAATTTGCATATAAATATGGGTACCGGCCTGAAACTATTTTCTAAGTTTGTTTACACATTTAATAATGATGAACTTACGAAGATGGTGACTCAAGCTGATCCCGTGGGAACAGGATTTATGGATGTAGCGAAGAAAGAATATACCTATAGCGGAAAGAATGTGGTGATGATTAAGGAATCTCAATTTGATGCTACTTCAGGAACTATGAAACTCAAATCCACTACGGAATACACTTTTGATGATAAAAAGAATTCCTATGTAGGCATTGGTGTTGATTATTTAATGGGTGAACCCCAATTTATCTCCGTTAATAATCCATTGAAAGTGACATATAAGGATGACAAAGGTGTTGTTGATAATGATGAATCGTATAATTATACTTATGAGTATAATTCAAATGATTATCCGACAAAAATTACAGCTAAAAACTTTAGTGGTAGTAAAACCGAAGTTACTACTAATGAATATAATTGTAAATAATTAATCGAATATAATATTTTGAAGAGCCCGGCTTTATGCCGGGTTTTTTTGTTGGAAAAAAATCGAAAATGCGGGTTTCATT
>CAYUAN010000100.1:0-13941 GCA_964442545.1 uncultured Prolixibacteraceae bacterium
AAACCGGCTCTTTGATTCTCTCGAAGTTAAACCCAAGCAGTAAAAACAGAAAAATGGGTATTAACAATATTAAAGCTGTATATCCTAAATCCATCACTATTTAGTTTTTCATGGTTTCTAATTTGTCTGTATTCAATGACATAACCAAACGGTAGAGATTGATTATGATGGCCAGTGCCAGGGCGGTTTCTGCAGCGGCAATGGCAATAATGAAAAGCGAGAATAATCCGCCTTCCAAATGGCCCGGAAACAGATATTTATTGATTACCACAAAATTCAGTGCTGCGGAGTTGAGGATTAGCTCAACCGACATCAGCATGGCAATCAGATTTTTTCGGGTAACAAAACCGTACACGCCGATAAAGAAGATCAGTGTGCTTACGGTCAATAATTCATAAATGCTAACTCCTAATATCATGGCGTTTTAATTTGATGATTCTTTTTTATGATAGGTCTTGGCAATCACGATGGCTCCCACCATAGCGGCCAGCAGCAACATACTAATTACCTCGAAGGGCAGAATATAACCCTGGTCGGTATAGTTCAATAATGCGCTTCCCACATCCGAGATAGTTGTTACCGAACCTTCTTTTGTTTGCTCAAATCCGTATGAATAAATCGCAAACAGCGACATTCCGGCGGCAATCGTAGAAAGGATTCCGGCAATGATACGACGAATAAACGAAGGCTGGTCAAGCGGTTCGCCGATACGTTCCACAAGCATGATTGAGGTAATGTAGAGAATGATAATTCCGCCGGCATAAACGGTCATTTGCACCGCACCGAGGAAGAAAAACTCCAACATAAAATAGATTCCGGCCAGTCCCAGCATCACAAAAAGCAGATAGACAATGGCACGCATGATGTTTCTGCTCGTAACGGACATTACGGCAAAAACAATCATCAACATCGCGATAATATAAAAAACGATTCTTTCCATTATTTCTTAGATTTTTTGAAACCTGGAATAATTGATGATCCGGGTCGGTTTAATGACTTGGTTAAATTGCTACGGTCTTGAGTAGAATGGTGGAATCCTTGTCCCCACATAATTGCATCCGACGGGCAGGCCTCAATACAAAGTCCGCACATTGTACACATTTCCAGATGGTAAATATGGTGTACCAATACTTTTTTTGGTTTTCCGCTTTCCGGGTCCACTTCTTTATCCCAGATAATTTCGATAGAACCGTTAGGGCAGGCCAGCTCGCACATCGTACATGCATCGCAGCGGTGCTGGTTGTTCTCATCGTGATACATCACCACTTCACCCCGGAAACGGTCATACATCTTCAATGTATCTTTATTATCCGGATACTCAACCGTGATAACATCTTTTCGCGTGAACAAATTCTTGAAGAAGTACCCTCCGGTAATCTTCATTCCCGTGAGCAGGGTTTTTGTTCCGTGTATTATTTCTCCAAAATAACTCATAACTCTTTTTTATAAGGTTAATCCTAACCAAACAACTAATGCCATTAATACAATGTTTACCATGCTAATGGGAATCAGGTATTTCCACTCCAGAGTAAGCAGCTGGTCGATACGGAACCGCGGGAATGTCCAACGGAACCACATCATCAGGAATACCATGCCTAGGGTTTTGATTACAAACCAGAAAGCGCCCATATACGGAATGCCCTCGGTAATACCGAAAGGTGATAACCATCCGCCAAAGAACAGCACAACGGCCATGGCCGAAATGATAAACATATTTACGAATTCAGCCAGAAAATAATAGGCGAAATTCATTCCCGAATACTCAGAGTGATAACCGGCACCCAGCTCCGACTCGGCCTCAACCAGGTCAAAAGGAGTACGGTTAGATTCTGCTGTTCCGGCAATGGTGAAGATCATAAATCCGATAATAGCGGGAATATGGCCGCTCCAGATCAACCATCCGTGCTCGGCCTGATAATTTACAATGCCCGAAAGCTGTAATGTTCCGGTAAGTGCAGCCATGGTAACAATCACCATACCGGTTGAAAGTTCGTAACTAATCATTTGAATACCTGAACGCATACCGCCGATTAGTGAGTATTTGTTGTTACTGGCCCATCCGGCAAGGAAGATTCCGATTACGGCCACCGACGATACCGAAGTAACGAAGAAGATACCGATATTGAAATCGAAGGCTTGTAGTTCTGCCGAAAAAGGTATAATCCCTAAGGTTGTCAGCGCGGTAACAATTACAAAATAAGGCGCAATTTGATACAGGAATTTATCCCTGCGCTCGGTTCCTGTAAGCTCTTTCGAAACCAGTTTTAAGGCATCGGCCACTGTTTGAAACAAACCCATAGGTCCCCGGCGGTTTGGCCCCAGACGCAGCTGGAAGAAAGCGGCAACCCGGCGTTCCATCCAAACCAGGAACAACCCCAAGAGGGCAAAAACACCCAGGTAGATAGCGGCTACAATAACCAGCTCAACAGTGGATGCCACGTCGGCCGGCATGTACTCGGCTAAAAAATCCGTGATTATTGTTAATGTCATCATATCTAATCTTTTTATCTGTCAATATCCGGAACCACCACGTCGATGGTCGAAAAGTTCACAACTAAGTCGGCGATTTTAGTGCCTTCACTCATTTTGTTCAGTCCGTGCATATTGGCGAAACTCGGTGAGCGGAATTTTACGCGATAGGGCTCTTTCTTTCCGTCGCTGATTACATATACACCGAAGTCTCCACGGGCAGTTTCTACACGCTGCAGATATTCACCCTCCGGAAGCTTAATTACCGCTTTGGTCTTCACACGGTGCTCGCCTTCGGGAATGCTGTCCACCAATTGCTCCAGAATACGCAGTGACTCCCACATTTCGAGAATTCGTACTTTATAGCGGGCAAAGGCGTCGCCGTCGTTCAGCAAAATCTCATCAAACTCAACACGGTCGTAGGCGCTGTACGGCAATTTTTTGCGAATGTCGCAAGCAAATCCCGATCCTCGCGCGCTAGGTCCGTTCATGCCGTAAGCAATCACCTGCTCTTTGGTCAGGATTCCGATTCCTTCGGTACGCTTGCGGAAAATAACATTGTCCGAAAGCAGACGGTCGTATTCGGGTAATTTCTTTTTGAAGTGCGCGATAAATTCTTTTACACGCTTTACAAAGTTCTCGTGCAAATCGTAGCGAACACCACCGATTACATTGTAGTTCATCGTCAGGCGCGCTCCGCAGGTCTCCTCGAAAATGTCATTAATCATTTCGCGGTCGCGGAAGGCATACATAAAGGTGGTCAATGCACCGGTATCCATACCCATAACGCCCCACCACAATTGGTGCGATGCCAAACGGGTAAGCTCGGCCATCATCGTACGAATTACCTTGATGCGGTCGTTCACCTCGATACCCAAAGCCTTTTCTACCAATAGCGCAACGGCCTCATTATTCATGTGTGATGAAAGGTAGTCGAGCCGGTCGGTCAGGTGAATGATTTGCTTATAGGTAATATGCTCGCTCATTTTCTCAATCGAGCGGTGGATATAGCCCAAAACGGGCTCCACATCTTGAATTTCCTCCCCGTCCAGCTTCAAAACCAGGCGCATTACCCCGTGTGTTGCCGGGTGCTGCGGTCCCATGTTCAGAAAATATTCCTGGGTACGGATTTTATCTGCTAAAAATTGTTGCTCTGCCATGTCTTAACGGGTTAACATGTTTAATTCATCTGTATAATCCTTGCGCAACGGCCATCCTTTCCAGTTGTCGTCCATAAAGATGCGACGCAGGTTTTTGTGTCCGTTGAATTTGATGCCAAAGAAATCGTAAGCCTCGCTCTCGTTGAAATAAGCTGCCGGCCAGATATCCGAAACGCTATCAAAATTTGGATTTTCGCGGTCAGTGGTTTTCACTTTCATTACAATCATATGGCCTTTAGTCGTGGACTCGATATGGTAAACGATTCCCAATTCCTCGCCATAGTCAACACCGGTCATAGAAAACAGGTAGTCGAAAGCGGTATCCGCGTCATCACGCAGTTTTGTGGCTATATCGCGCAGTTCTGCTGCGGGAACTTCCACGATCAGAAACTCGGAACCTTCCTCAACAAAAGTGAGGTTCTCCGACCAGTTTCCGATATGCTCTTTTAATTCTGTCTTTGTCATAGCGCTGAAATTATTTGGTCTTTCCTTCGTCAAATCCGTCAATCGGATTATGTTTTACACGGTAAGCCATGCTCTCGTTGGTAATTTTTTCCTGCAATTCGAACATGGCATCCAATAATGCCTCGGGGCGAGGCGGGCAACCCGGAACATATACATCTACCGGAATCACGTGGTCGGCACCGCGAACAACTGCATAAGAGTTGAAGTAGAACGGGCCTCCGGATACCGCGCAAGCACCCATGGCTACCACATATTTGGGCTCGGCCATCTGGTCGTACAAACGACGCAGTACGGGAGCCATTTTTACGGTAATGGTTCCGGCGATAATGATTACGTCGGCCTGACGCGGTGTAGGACGTGCTACCTCCATACCGAAACGCGCCCAGTCGTGGCGTGCCGCACCGGTCTGCATCATCTCAATGGCGCAGCAGCTGGTTCCAAAATACAATGGCCACAGCGAGTGCTTGCGGCCCCAGTTAATTAAATCGTCCAGTTTGCTAACTACGATATTCCCGCCATTGCCGGCCGGAATTACTTTGCCGGGGAAATTGTCACCCAGCTCCGTATTTACATTTTTTTCTTCTATTCCCATCGTAATGCTCGTTTTTTCCATGCGTAAAGTAATCCGATTCCCAGGATAACCAGGAAGATAAAGATTTCGATAAATGCCACGGCCCCAACTTCTTTGAATACTACGGCCCAAGGCATCAGAAAGATTACCTCTACGTCAAAAATTAAGAATATAATAGCGAAAAGATAGTATCCTACGCGGAACTGAATCCAAGTCGGGCCGATGGTGGGGATTCCACTCTCGTATGGCTCGCGCTTGGCTTCGTTGTCTGATTTATAGGAAATAAGGTTCGCTAAGAAATTAGCTATTAGGATTAAAGCAACCCCTGCTATCGGAAATACTAAAAGTGCTTCTATACCCATCTTTTAATAGTATTTGGTTTGATTTTACAGGCTGCAAAGATAAAATTTTAATTATCTGCAAATGACTTATATCATTATCTGCGAATAGGTTTTTTTAACAGATTGTTAGAAATATGCTATATATTCTGATTATTAGGTAAATACAATGTCTTAAAATATATTGTCGGCTTTTTGTGTCGATAATTTTAGATTTAATCTAAATAGAGAGTTTAAATAAGTTGTGCTTCGCCAATTCAAAAAGTGGCTTTCGTCAGTTTTTTTTCTTTTTGTTGTCGTAGTTCGCTGCTTAAAAAGCTTGATATTTTTCAGTGTTCTACAAAACGGATTAGATTTATTTTTCCGCATTTTGCATTGTCACCGAAATTGCTCTGTTCCCAACAAATTTTCCTACTTTTGAGGCATGAAGCTATCGGTGATTATTGTCAACTACAATGTGGAGCATTTTCTGGAGCAATGCCTCAACAGCGTGTTTGCCACACAGCAGGATTTCGATTTTGAGGTGATTGTGGTGGACAATAATTCGGTGGACGGCTCACTGGAAATGTTGCGCGGGAAATTCCCGCAGCTAAAGTTGATTGCCAATAAGGATAACCGTGGTTTTTCCAGAGCCAACAATCAGGGTATCCGCATTGCCCGGGGCGAATACATTTTGCTTCTGAACCCCGATACGGTAGTGGAGCCGGAGACTTTTGCCAAAACCGTGGCTTTTATGGATGCGCATCCCGATGCCGGAGGGCTGGGCGTGAAAATGCTCGACGGCAAAGGAAATTTCCTGCCCGAATCCAAACGCGGATTGCCCACACCGGCGGCGGCTTTTTACAAGATGTTCGGCTTGTCCAAACTCTTTCCGCGCAGTAAGCGTTTCGCGGCTTATCATCAGGGGCATCTCAGTAAAGACGAGGTGCATGAAATCGAGGTGCTTTCAGGAGCTTTTATGCTAATGCGGAAATCGGTGTTGGACGAGGTGGGCCTTCTGGACGAGGATTTCTTTATGTATGGCGAGGATATCGACTTGTCATACCGTATTATAAAAGGCGGGTATAAAAACTATTATTTCCCTGAAACACGCATTATTCATTATAAGGGCGAGAGCACCAAAAAGAACACGGTAAACTATGTGTATGTGTTTTATAACGCGATGGTGATTTTTGCCAAAAAGCATTATTCAACCAAAAATGCGCGGGCTTTTTCTTTCCTGATTAACTCGGCCATTGTTTTTCGCGGATTTCTGGCTCTGGTTTCCGGATTTGTCCGGGCCCTGGTTTTACCGCTGATTGATTTTGCCCTGATATACGGTGGCTTGTTGGCCATGGCTTTTTATTGGAGCGCGCACAAATTCGGTATGGAGCAGGAATATCCCGCCACCTTTTTATATATGCTGCTGCCGGCCTTTGTGCTGGTGTGGTTGTTCGCGACTTATTACAGTGGCGGCTACGACAAGCCGGTGAAAATATGGCCCGTATTGCGCGGTGCCTTGGTGGGTACTTTGACGATTTTGATTATTTACGCCCTCTTGCCGGAGACTTATCGTTTTTCGCGTATCACGGTGCTGTTTGGCGCACTTTGGGCACCTTTGATTATGGTCAGTTGGCGCCTGCTGATGCACTTTGCCGGTTTGCGCGATTTCAAATTGGGCGCGGCCCAAAACAAACGTATCGCCGTGGTGGGCGATTATGATGAAGCGGTGCGCGTGGCCGGATTGATTGAGCAAACCAGTATCAACCCTGCTTTTACGGCTTTGGTATGTCCTGAGCATGACCCGAAAGCCGAAGCCGATAAAGTTGTGGGCAGTTTGGGACAATTGGAGGAGATTGTACGGATTTACAAACTTACGGAAGTGATTTTCTGTGCCAAGAGTCTGGAGGCCGGGCGGATTATTGACTTGATGAGTCAGCTGCAAAAACTGAAGCTGGAGTTTAAAATCGCCCCGCCCGAAAGTCTGTTTATTATCGGTTCCAACTCGATAAACACCTCGCGCGATATTTATCTGCTTGATCTGGATTCCATCAATAAGCAATCCAACAAACGTTTTAAGCGCCTGTTTGATTTCTCGGTTTCCTTATTGTTAATCCTGCTCTTTCCTTTGCATTTCTTTATCTTTAAGCATCCGCTACGCTATTTGGGAAATCTGTTTTTGGTGCTTTTTGGCCGCTATTCCATGGTGGGATTTGATGATTTGCCCGAGGGCGAACGTCCGCAATTGCCGGCCATCCGCAAAGGGATTTTGCATCCTTCCGATGTGCTGAAACGGGAAGCCGATACGGAAAATCTAATCCGGCTGAATATCCTTTATGCCCGCGAGTACAGCTTGTCCGCAGATTTTAATATCGTCCTGCGCGGTTTGCGCAAAGCGGACCGGAAAATCTAAGCAAAGGGTTTGTCATTCTCGAAAATCAGTCTTTCCGATATGTTTAAACTGGCGACCAATGTCCGCTTACATAGAGCAGGAATTTGTTTGGGATACTAAACTTGCAGCTTTTTTCCGGCGATTGCCAATTGCCCCAAAGCCAGGCCGCCGTCATTGGCCGGAATGTTTTGATGGGTAAACACCTCAAAATGATGCTCCCGGAGTTTTTGCGGAAGTATCCGGCTTAAATAACGGTTTTGGAAACTGCCGCCCGATAAAACCACCTTATTAATATGGTATTGGTCGCGCATCTGCATACAAATATCAACCCCTGTATTTATCAAAGTGTTATGAAATCGTGTCGCTATTTTTCCGATTGCGGTTCCCTTTTCCAAATCGGATATAATTCCCTGAATCATCGCTTTCCAGGAAATAACGCCCTGCTCTACGTTATAGGGATAAAATCCCTTTTCCGCATCGTCCATAATATCCTCCAGTCGCATGGGTGCTTCGGCATGGAAGCTGCTGTTCAGGCAAATACCGAGCAGGGCAGAAACGGCGTCAAACAGTCGCCCGGCGGAGGATGATTCGGGACAATTCAGTTTTTTGTCAATCAGCTGGATAATCAATCCGGCCTTTTCCGAATCAATCATTTTCAAAAACGGAATGTTCGCTTTATCCCAATTGCTTTCGAGGTATTTATAAAGAAAGGAAACCGCCGAGCGCCAAGGTTCTTCCGTAGCCTTGTCGCCACCGGGAATGGGCACATAATCGAAATGCGCAAAACGTTCAAATGCCGTGTAATCACCCGTAAAAAACGCGCCGCCCCATATTTTTCCGTCCGTTCCGTAGCCCGTACCGTCCCAAATAATGCCCAAAACTTTTTCGTCCAGGCCATGCTCGGCCATTACGGAGGCCATGTGCGCGTGGTGGTGCTGCACTTTCAGCAAGGGCAAGCCGCTGCCTTCGGCATAGCGGGAAGAACGGTAATCGGGGTGGAGGTCGCAGACGATTTGTTTGGGTTCAAATTTATAGAGCTGCTTATAGCGCGCAATACTTTCTTCGAAAAATTCCAGGGTTTCCGCGTTTTTCAAATCGCCGATATGTTGGGATAAAATGGCCTGATTGGTGCGCCCAAGGCAAAAACAATTTACCAGCTCGGCGCCAGTTGCCAAAATGCCGTCCACACGAAAAGGCAGGCGCACCGGGCTTGGCGCGTAGCCTCGTGAGCGGCGGATAATGCTTTGTGTATCGTTTACCACTATCGCGACAGAATCATCCGTGCGGTTGTGGATTTTCCGATTATATACGAGAACGGGCATTTTCTTGCCGAAGGCTTGCAGGGCTTTTTCGTTTTCTTTAATTATCGGCTCGCCGGAAAGATTGGCCGATGTATATACCAGTGCTTTACAGCGGGTGTGTTCAAATAATTGAAAATGAAAGGGCATATAGGGCAGCATCGCGCCAATGCTGTGAAATCCCATTGTTACCGATTGGTTGGGGAAATTTTTGCCCGCTAAAATCACGATTGGCCTGCGCCAGGATTGCAGCAGTTCTTTTTCCGTTTTGCCCGGAGCGGCATATTGCTCGATGTGTTCCATATCCGCAAACAAAATTGCCAGGGGTTTTCCGTCGCGATGTTTATTTTCGCGTAATTCATTTACGGCTTCTTCGTTCAGCGCGTCGCAAATCAGGTTAAACCCGCCCAGGCCTTTGGCCGCCAAAACGCCTCCTTGGTCCAGATGCCGGGCTGTCAGTTTCAGTATTTCGACAATATCCTTATATATTTTTCCTTGCCAATGCAATTCGTAATGCGGGCCGCAATGATTGCAGGCCACGGGTTGGGCGTGAAAGCGACGGTCTTCCACATCGGTATATTCCGCGGCGCACTTTTCACACATTGGGAATACATCCATGGTCGTATTGGGGCGGTCGTAGGGAAGGGCCTTGATAATGCTGAAACGTGGTCCGCAATTCGTGCAATTGATAAAGGAATAATTGATGCGATGCGGCTGTGTTTTCATATCTTCCAGGCAAGCGGCACAAACAGCGATATCCGGGCTTATTTCCGTAATCTCGTTTTCAATGCTGTTATCGCGGCTGTGCACAATGCGGAAATCCTCGAAGGCCTTATGTTTGATTTCTTCCGCATAAATACTTTCAATCACAGCGGCACCGGGGGATTCAGCGCGGATGCTGTCGATAAAGGCTTTGGTTTTTTCTCCCTGAATCAAAATCAATACGCCCTCATTGCGGTTATCCACCGTGCCTCGCAGTCGAAACTTCTTTGCCAGGCGGTAAATAAAAGGCCGGAAGCCGACGCCCTGCACCAGTCCGGTGATTTTTACGCGATATGTACTCATTGATTCCTGCATCACGGCAAAGATAATTTTTTATTGTTAATTTAATAACATAAGATGAATTTTTATGTAACTTTGTAGCGGATAAAATCTTATTGAAATATGCATGAACTATCCATTGTAATGGGCATTGTAGATATCGCCGAGGCCGAAGCCGAAAAAGCGGGAGTGGACGCATTCGACGGTATTGAACTGGAAATCGGCAAGCTGTCGGGTGTAATGATGGATGCTTTGGATTTTGCCTGGCCGGTCGGGGTGAAAAACTCCGTTTTGGAACAGGCCGAACTTAAGCTTATCCGGATTGAACCGCTTGCCCGTTGTAATAATTGCGGAAAGGAGTTTGCGGCAGAGAGCTTATATGATGCCTGCCCGGACTGTGGCGGTTTTAGGCATGATTTTATCAAAGGAAAAGAGCTTAAAATTAAGACATTGACCTATAACCAATAAAACGAAATTTATGTGTTCAACTTGCGGTTGCGGAGAAACAAATAAAGTAGAATTAAAACGCCCTGAGGGGGGCGAAGTGATTGAGATTAATGCGCTTGGGCAAGAGCATCATCACCATCATCATGAAGAACATCACCACCATCACGGGCACGCTCATGCTGACGGGCATACGCATCACCATCATCATGTGATTGATTTGGAGCAGGATATTTTGAGTGCCAATAATTTGTTGGCGGAGCGGAATAAGGGCTATTTTGAAGCCAAGAATATTTTCGCGTTGAACCTGGTAAGTTCGCCGGGTTCGGGCAAAACCAGCATTTTGGAACGCACTTTAAACGATTTGGGCAATGAGCTGAAGTTTTCGGTGATTGAAGGCGACCAGCAAACCACCAATGATGCGGACAGGATTAATGCTACGAAAGTTCCCGTGATTCAGATTAATACGGGCCAGGGATGTCACCTCGACAGCAATATGATTCATCGTGCCGTGAAAGAATTGAATCCGCCGGAAAACTCCATTTTGTTTATCGAAAATGTAGGTAATCTGGTATGCCCGGCTTTGTTTCAATTGGGTGAACGCACGCGAGTGGTGATTATCAGCGTTACCGAAGGCGACGACAAACCTTTGAAATATCCCGATATGTTTGCCACGGCTGATTTATGCCTGATAAACAAAATAGACCTGCTGCCCTATGTGGATTTTGATGTGGCCAGGGCCCGCGATTATGCCTGCCGTGTTAATCCTGATTTGCAGTTTATTGAAGTATCGGCCCGCTCGGGCGAAGGCATGGAAGCCTGGTATGAGTTTTTGCGGGGAAAGATATAGGGAAGGGAAAAGTATTGTAAGGCAAAAGTTGCGTCTCGACTCCGCTCGACGACCTTCAAGGTGAAAGTTTGTGCCTCGACTCCGCTCGGCCACCATCAAGGCAAAAGGCAAAAGGAAAAAGTTTCAAGTCTCTAAACCAAAGGTCATCGAGCGTAGTCGAGATGCCGATGGTTTCCACCTTTTTAGAACCATTCTACAAGTGAAAACCAAGCGCAGAAACCCGTCTTCCCGGCAAAGATTCCGCGAGCGCGCCGCGCGAAGCGGACTCCTCCCGTCCCGTGCTCAACCCCGGCGCATTCCGCACTTGCCGCAAATAGCTATTCCTTTAATAAATCTCATCCATTGTTAATAAAACTTTATCAGCGGGCAAAGCAAAAAAATTACATTTGCTCACTAATTGTAAGATTGATCGTTAATAGTAGGAGTGAAAAGAATATACCTGAATACAGTATTTTTACTTTTGGTTTTTATGGGTTTGGCGCTTAAAACTCAGGCGCAGACTTTTGTAAAAACCGAAAAGCCGGATCCGAAATTTGCTAAGCTGTGTATGCATTTCGGAAACTATTACGATGCGCTGGAGGAATACACACGGCTGTTGAAAGAAGATCCGGAAAACCTTACCTACCATTATAATTCGGGTATTTGCCACCTGAAACTCAATAAAGATAAATCCAAGGCCATTCCGGAGTTTTTATGGACAATTAAGCAGCCCAACCACGACGATCAGGTGTGGTATTATCTGGGTTGGGCCTATATGGTTACGATGCAATATGAAAAGGCGATAGGGGCTTTCGAACAATTTCAGAAATTGGTTCCCGAGGACAAAAACCGCATTCCGGCGAGCCGGATGATTGAAATGTGCCATAATGCTCAAGAGGCTGTTGCACACCCTGTGGCTGCCGAGCTGACGAATTTGGGAAAGCACATAAACACCCAATATCCGGAGTTTAATCCGTATGTGCCTGCCAACGAGACCATGTTGATTTTCAATGCGCAGCGAAAGCGGGGCTATCGTTATGAGGACGGTTATTATCCCTCGGATTTATATATATCGTATTTTAAATTCGGTCATTACCGGCGGACGAAAAGTTTTTCTTCGGTAATCAATTCGCCCAATATTGAAAAAGCCGTAGGCTTGACTCCCAGTGGCGGAACGCTGTTTATTTACACCATGAAAACCTTTGAACGTAAGGAAGATTTGATGATGTCGAAAAAACGGGGTAAGGCCTACCGCCCGATGCAAAAGGTGGTAATTCCCGAATTTGAAAAGGTGGTTAAGACTTCGGCGATTACTTCCCCTACCGGTAAACATTTGCTGTTTGTGGCCGAAACCGATAGTGGAATGGGCGAAAAAGATATCTTTATCAGCCGCCGTTTGCCGGATGGTTCCTGGGGTATTCCGCATTTGCTCGACTCGACCATTAATACTATCTATAATGAGGAATATCCCTATTTCGCTCCGGACGGCAAGACTTTCTTCTTTGCATCGGAAGGACATAACTCCATGGGTGGCTATGATTTATTCCGTTGTACTTATGACGAAAATACAGGAACATTTACCAAACCGGAGAATCTGGGTTACCCGGTAAATACGTCTATGGACGATATGACCATATCGCTCAGCCGTTCGATGCGCTATGCCTATATTGCTTCCCTGCGCCCTGGCGGATACGGAGATTTGGATATTTACCGTGTGGTGTTGAAAGATGTGAAGCCTTTATATACAGTGGTTTTTGGCGGGGTGTTTAATCAGGATTCGGTGCGTATGACCGAGATTGTGCGACAGATGAACGCCCATATCGATACTTTGAATATTCCGATAAACCTTGAATATAAACGCTTGCTCTTGGAAGAAAAAGATACCACTGCGGCAATGGCGGTGTTGGCGACCAAGCATCCCTATGTGAAACTGGATGTGAAGATTGAGGTTATTGATAAAAAAACCGGAAAAACATTCGGCCACTATATCGTCAAGGAAAAAACGGCCAATTATAATGTGATTCTC
Organism: uncultured Prolixibacteraceae bacterium; assembly: GCA_964442545.1. GTDB lineage: Bacteria > Bacteroidota > Bacteroidia > Bacteroidales > UBA1556 > UBA6267. The sequence goes on from CAYUAN010000100.1 coordinate 13,013, forward strand.
CCGCCGGGCGAGTTTAAAATTATTTTCCGCCGCGAAGGGTACGAGGATTACATTATGGATAATGTGGTGGTGGCCGAACGCGACAAGCGAAATCGCTATATTGTGAAGCATATACTCCTTAGCGAAAAATAAATCTCCCGAATTATTTATGATTAATGAAGTGTGTGAAGATTAGGATTATCTTTACCACCGTACAAAAAACGTATTATGGAACTCAAATTAGACCGCCCTATAGCTTTTTTCGACCTGGAAACCACAGGTGTGCAAGTGGGCAAAGACCGCATTGTGGAAATCGCGGTAATCAAGATTAACCGTGATGGAAGTACCGCAACCCTGGAACAACGAATCAACCCTGAAATGCATATACCCGAGGAGGTGTCAAAAATACACGGTATTTATGACGCGGATGTGAAGTTTGAGCCTACTTTTAAGGAGTTTGCTCCGGAGCTGGTGCAGTTTATCGGCAAGGCCGATTTGGCGGGATACAATTCCAATAAATTTGATGTGCCGATGTTGGTGGAAGAGTTTCTGCGGGTAGGCGTGGACTTCGATGTGAAAAACCGCCGATTGATTGATGTGATGAACATTTTTATGAAAATGGAACAGCGTAATCTGGCGGCGGCTTATAAGTTTTATTGCGGCAAGGATTTGATAAACGCGCACTCGGCATTGGCCGATGTAACCGCGACCAAAGAGATATTGGAGGCGCAGCTCGACCGTTATAAAGATGCCGATTTCAAAGACCGCGAGGGGAATATTTCCACCCCCGTGGTAAATGATATGGAGCAGTTGGCGGCATTTTCAAGCTTTCATCGCAATGCCGATTTGGTAGGCCATATTATTTATAATGAGCATAACGAAGAAATTTTCAATTTCGGGAAAAATAAAGGAAAGCCGGTGGCGGAAGTGTTCGCCCGCGAGCCGCAGTA
>CAYUAN010000101.1:0-14117 GCA_964442545.1 uncultured Prolixibacteraceae bacterium
GGATTGATCGGATTGTGTTTCAGAAATACAATATGGGAAGCCAGAATTGGACTACCGATACTTATATGGGTTTAAATGGAACCAAAGTGCAGGATAAAGAGTGGATTGCCGTGGACCCCAATACCAATAATATGTTTGTTACCTGGACGGAGTTTGATAAATACGCTTCGAAAGACCCTTTGGACAGCAGCCGTATTTTGTTTTCCATGTCCACCGACGGAGGCAATAGCTGGAGTACGCCTAAACGCATCAATAAAGTTTCGGGTGATTGTATCGACAGCGACAGCACGGTGGAAGGTGCCGTGCCCGCTTTAGGCCCGAACGGTGAAATCTATGTTTGCTGGGCCGGGCCGGAGGGGCTGCGTTTTGATCGCAGTTTGGATACCGGTAAAACCTGGCTGGCCAATGATATTTTTATCGATTCGATGCCCGGTGGCTGGGATTATGATATTCCGGGGATTTCACGCTGCAACGGATTGCCCGTTACCAAATGCGATGTGAGCGGCGGCCCGCATCACGGAACTATTTATGTGAACTGGACCGACCAACGAAATGGTACCGCTAATGTGGATGTGTGGTTGGCCAAATCCACCGATGGCGGAAATACCTGGAGTGCTCCCGTGCGGGTAAACGATGATAATACGCAACGTCCGCAGTTTCTTACCTGGATGGATATCGACCGGTCCACGGGATATCTTTATTTTGTTTTTTACGATCGCCGGAATCATTCCGATAATAATACGGATGTTTACCTGGCAGTGTCCAAAGACGGAGGTGCGACGTTTAATAATTACAAAATCAGTCAATCGCCCTTTTTGCCGGTTAACACCATTTTCTTTGGCGATTACAATAACATCAGCGTACAGAACGGTATTGTGCGCCCTATATGGACACGCTTGCACAATGGTCAATTAAGCGTATGGACGGCTATTATCAATCCGGATACGCAATTGGGAATAGAAACGCAGCAGCAAGAAGCCGTGCCATTGGAGAGCCATACTTATCCCAATCCCAGCAACGGGAAAAACTATTTTTCTTTCAAACTGCACGAACCTTCGGAAGTAACATTAAGCGTGGTGGATAATCAGGGGCGATTAATCACTCACCTGGTTGACCATAAGAAATATGCTGCCGGAATGTTTGTGGAATCATTTGATGCCGCGAAATTCGGTTTGGCGCCGGGTATTTATTTCTTTGTGTTGGAAACTCCCGCAGGCCGTACTGCCAAACAGTTCGTACTTAAGAAGTAAGGTAAAAAACGGATTAAATAGAGTTAATATATTTCGTCGAACGGGTAAATTTTAACAAAACGTCTTTTGTTGTCTGATATTCAATATTATAAGAACGCTAAAAGGGACTAAAAACTTTTTCACAAAAAATTTATATTGCGCATTATCAGCAGGTTAAAAATATCATTTGCTAATAAAAAACTAAGATTTTTTTGGTTTTTCACGTTAATAGTTTTTTCTTTGCAGCGTGTTTAACCAAAAATTTTAAAAACATGTCAGACATAGCAACTAGAATTAGCGCAATTATCGTTGACAAATTAGGAGTTGATGAGAGTGAAGTTACACCTGAAGCAAGTTTTACTAACGACTTGGGTGCTGACTCATTGGACACCGTTGAATTGATTATGGAATTCGAAAAAGAATTCAATATTGCAATTCCGGATGATCAAGCCGAGAATATCGGTACAGTAGGTGAGGCAATTGCTTACATCGAAAACAACACAAAATAGTAAAACTCATTTTATGAATTTAAGACGAGTAGTTGTAACAGGACTAGGTGCGCTTACTCCATTAGGAAAGGATGTTCCGGAATTTTGGAATAACCTGATTAATGGAGTAAGTGGTGCTGCTCCTATTAAGAACTTTGACGCCAGTAAATTCAAAACCCGTTTTGCTTGTGAAGTAAAGGATTATAATCCCACAGATTATTTCGACAGAAAAGAAGCACGTAAATTAGACCCTTGTGCCCAATTTGGCCTTATTGCTGCCGATCAGGCGGTAAAGGACAGCGGACTCGATCTCGAGAAGGAAGATATGGCCCGCATTGGTGTTATTTGGGGTTCCGGTATCGGAGGCCTCAAAACATTTTCCGATGAGGTAGCCAATTTTACCCGCGGTGACGGCACTCCCAAATTCAATCCGTTTTTTATTCCTAAAATGATTGCTGATATTACAGCCGGTCATATCTCGATGAAGTATGGATTTATGGGGCCGAATTTTACGACCGTTTCTGCATGTGCTTCGGCGGCAAACGCCATGGCAGATGCACTGAATTATATTCGCCTGGGAAAAGCCGACGTATTTATTACCGGTGGTAGCGAAGCCTCTATTTACGAGGCTGGTGTTGGGGGTTTTAACGGCATGCATGCTATTTCAACCCGCAATGACGAGCCCGAAAAAGCTTCCCGCCCCTTTGATAAAAATCGTGATGGTTTTGTAATGGGTGAAGGTGGTGTATCCTTGGTTTTTGAGGAACTCGAGCACGCATTGGCTCGTGGTGCAAAGATCTACGCTGAAGTGGCAGGTGCCGGTTTGTCCGGTGATGCTTATCACATGACAGCACCGCATCCGGAAGGAAAAGGGGCTGCCTTGTCGATGAAAGCTGCCGTTGAAGATGCCGGTTTAAGTCTGGACGATATTGATCATATCAATACGCACGGTACTTCCACACCGGTAGGAGATATAGCCGAACCTAAAGCGATTGAAGCATTATTTGGCGATCATGCCAAGGATATCTATATCAACTCGACTAAATCGATGACGGGACACCTGTTGGGGGCTGCCGGTGCTATTGAAGCATTAGCAACTATCATGACGGTGCGCGAAGGCATTGTGCCTCCGACTATCAATCATGAAGAGGATGATCCGAATATCCCGAAATTAAACTTTGTGTTTAATAAGGCCGTGAAAGCTGATATTAATGTGGCTTTGAGTAATACTTTTGGTTTTGGCGGACATAACGCTTCACTAATCTTCAAGAAATTTACGAAGTAAGCCTTGGCACTCGATATTAAAGGATCGATTCGGGCCAAGTTCTCGAAAGAGAATAAAGAGCTTATGGACACTTTGAAAAATATTTTCGGGTTTTATCCCGGAAATATTTTTTTGTATCAGCTTGCTTTCCGTCACAAATCGGTGGCCGACGAATTGCAACCCGGTGTAAAAAACAGTAATGAACGTCTGGAGTTTCTGGGCGATGCTATTCTGGATGCCGTGGTAGCGGATTATCTTTTTAAAATCTATCCCTATAAAGACGAGGGCTTTTTGACCAAAATGCGCTCGAAAATGGTGAGCCGTTCCCAGTTGAACAACCTTTCTTCTAAGTTGGGAATTACCGATCTGATTCAGGCAACCAAGGATGTGCGCAGTCAGCCGAAATCATTACGTGGTGATGCTTTCGAGGCGTTTATTGGTGCTTTGTATATCGACAAGGGGTACGAGTTTACCAAGAAGGTAATTATCGAGCGTATTATTAAGCTGCATCTTGATATTGATGAACTGCAGCATACCGAAACTAATTTCAAGAGCCGCCTGATTGAGTGGGCGCAAAAAGAAAAGCATAGTATTACGTTCAAATCTGAAAAATTAAAGGAGCCGGGAAATAAAATCGCCCATAAGGTGGATTTATATGTTGATGATAAATTCATTAGTACCGCTTCTGACCGTTCGATAAAAGCCGCGGAGCAACGGGCGGCTGAAATTGCTTTTGAAAATACCGGACTCTTCGGCACGCCTCCCGAAGAATAAATTCCCTCATTTTTTCTATAATTTTCCCTTTTTACAGGCTGTCCGATTTTCATTACCTTTGTTTCGGTCACAAATAAATGAATATGCTCCGTTTCAAAACCATTGTTTTTATTACAGTTTTTCTACTTGTTTCCCTAGTGCTTAAAGCACAATATCAACCCAAAACCATCGTGTTTAAGTTGCGTAAAGATCTTGCAGCAGAGCAAAGCGTTTTGCAACAGATTGACGCGATAACTCAGGAATACGGCAGTATTATTTATGCCTTGTTTCCGAATCATACGGCTCCGCTTGAAGCGACAAATGCCTATGGCGATAGTCTGGTGGATTTAAGTCGGTGGTATCAGTTGGAATATCAGGCGAATGTTCCGGAAGCGTTTTTAGTAAATAAACTAAAAGCGACGTCCTGGTTTGATTATGTGGAACGCCGTCCGCAAAATGCATTGTTTTATGTGCCCAATGATTCCCTGCTGTCGCATCAGTGGTATTTACAAACGATTAAAGCTTTTGAAGCCTGGAATGTGGAGCAGGGCGATACCAATGTGGTAGTGGGTATTACCGATACCGGAATCGACCGCCTACAGGAGGATTTAATCGACGGGATAAAGTATAATTACCAGGATACAGTAGATGGAATCGACAATGACAATGATGGCTTTGTCGATAATTTTTGCGGTTGGGATATCGGGAATAACGACAACAATGTACAATGGGGCCCAACCGGTCACGGAACGTTTGTTTCGGGCTTTGTCTCGGCGGTTCCCGACAACGGCAGAGGAATAGCCGGCGTGGGTTTTCATACCAAAATATTACCCGTGAAAATTGATAATCCGGATGGTATTCTGGTTCACGATTATGAGGGAATTGTATATGCCGCCGACCATAATTGCGCGGTAATCAATTGTTCGTGGGGCGGGCCGGTTTTTACGCATTTCGGACAAGATGTGGTGGATTACGCCACCAATAACCGCAATACGCTGATAGTGGCGGCTTGCGGAAACAGTAATAACGACACCTGGATGTATCCGGCTTCGTACGATAATGTTTTAAGTGTGGCCGCTACCGATTCGTTGGATGTACGCTGGACGCAATCATCCTATGGAAGCCGTGTGGATTTGTGTGCACCGGGAACTTTTGTGTATTCTACCTGGGTCAGTAATATTTATTTCAGTTCGCACGGAACCAGCTTCTCGGCCCCGATGGTTGCGGCGGCAGCAGCTTTGGTCAAAGCGCATTATCCCTGGATGACGGCTCAACAGTTGGGGGAGCAAGTGCGCGTAAACACGGATTTTATCGATACTGTCGGTACTAATGCCGCCACCAAAGACCTAATGGGCAGCGGACGCCTGAATGTAGTTAAATCGCTTACGGATAGTCTTTCGCCGGCTATTCGAATGCGTACAAAGAGAATTGTCCTGAACAGTACGGAGGATACGCTGAGCATATCCGGAGAATTTATTAATTATTTGTTTCCTTCATCGAGTGCCTTGAAAGCGACCCTAAGCACAAATTCGACATATCTGCAGCTAATGGATTCGGTTTTCCAATTGGGCGCAATGGCCATGGGGGATACCAAAAATAATTATAATCAGCAATTTGTACTGAAGGTATTGCCCAATTTGCCTTTGAATTTTACGGCGGATTTGAAAATTACCTATAGTGACACCGCCTACCACGATTTCGAATTTGTGCGGGTGGTTTTAAAGCGCGAATACCGTAATCTGGATACCAATGAAATTGAGCTGACAATTAGTGGTAAGGGCCGCATCGGTTTTAATGATGATGCCATGAACGAAGGTCTGGGAATGATTTATAAAGGCGGCAGGAATATTTTGAGCTTCGGCGGCTTGATGTTGGCTTCTTCCAGCAGCAAGGTTTCCGATAATGTGTATGGCGAGCAGGGCTTCGACCACGATTTTGAATCGATGATACCTGTAGCAGACCTGGTTTCCGGTCCGGGCGACCAATCCTTTTATTCGGAGTTTAATGATGACGGCGCTTCATTTCTGAAGCAGTACCTGAACGTAAAGCAATACAGTTATGCTTTCAATCAGCCCGGAGCGCGCAAATATGCCATCTTGGAATACCATATTTTTAATCAGGGAAGTCAGCCGCTAAACGGATTTTATGCCGGCTTGTATGCGGATTTTGATATCGGGCTGTCGGCGGAGAATAAAGCCGCTTACGATTCTACCTTAAATTTGGCTTACACCTGGCAGGTTAACGGTTCGAAATATGCCGGAATCAGTGTTCTGCAAGGCCAACAACCGAATTGTTTCAATATTGACAATAACGGAGATAACGGTAGTGTTAATATTTATGATGGTTTTTACAGTTTTGAAAAATACCGTACGTTGACGCAAAGTCGTGATTCTGCCGCCTGGACAGCTCAGGGTGGCGATGTTTCCTCTGTAGTCAGTGCCGGGCCATACAGCATTGCTCCGGGCGACAGTATTGTGGTGGCTTTTGCCGTGGTGGCCGGAGACCATTTATATGATATCAGGCAAAACGCCCTGGCGGCCTACAATAAATACCATAATACGGCTTCCATTGGTGAAGCTCTTTCAACGGATAATTCTTGTTTTTTAGCGGTTATGCCGAATCCGGCTGACGGACAAACGGAAATAATTTTTTCTATCGATAAACGGGGAAAACTGCAATTAGATCTATATGATAATTACGGACGCCTGATGGAACAGATTGCCCATCAGGAATTTTCAGCCGGAAAACATCGTATCATCTTCAATACAAAAAACTATGCTCCGGGTATTTATTATCTGAAACTGCATACCGACCGGCAAACGAAATCAATAAAACTATTGATTAATAGGTAGGTATGTGGTTGTGGGCTTTCTCCCTTAGAAATATTCTCCGATTCTAAAAAAATGACAATTATTACAAACCGGAATGGGGCAACCATTTAGCATCCTTTGTGTCTAAAGAACAACCATTACAAAAAGAGTCATTGAAACAATTTATATGACCTTTACTTCCCAACATTTATAACCACCCAAAAATTGCCTCTATCCCCAAATAGAGGCTTTTTTTAGGGCGCAACAAATTTGGGATTATTTCGTATTTTTGCAGAGAATAAACAAGTAATATATGCCGGAATTAAAAAACATATTTGCAAGTCAGGAAAAGGAGCAGAGCGAAGGTTCCATATTGGAACAAAAGTCTCCGCTATATGATCTTGTTTTGTTTAATGATGATGTAAACACTTTTGACTGGGTAATCGAAACCTTGATCGAAGTTTGCGAGCATGATGCCTTGCAAGCGGAGCAATGTGCCTACATCGTTCATTACAAAGGAAAATGCACGGTGAAGTCTGGAGACTTTGAGTTTTTAGAGCCCTTGCAACGTGAATTGTCTAATCGTAATTTAAGTGCGGAAGTAGTTTAGCACGAGAAAATAAGAGTGAATAAAAAATGCCGTGAGAATTTAATCTCACGGCATTTTTTCTTGACCCTAAGAGGGCGGAGGTCATTTAATTTTTATCCTCTTGCGCTTTTGTTCCCACAAACGTAATTTCGTCAATCAGGTTTTGCGCTCCGGCAAACTTATCGATGATGAACATTACATAACGGATATCTACCGAGATGGTGCGTTGCAAGTCCGGTTCAAAAGCAATATCGCCGCTCATGGCTTCCCAGTTTCCGTCAAAAGCCAGGCCAATCAGTTCGCCTTTTCCATTCAAAACAGGGCTTCCGGAGTTTCCGCCTGTTATATCATTATTACTCAGGAAACATACATTCAGCGTATTATTACTGCCATAGCGGCCGTAATCTTTGGCCTCGTACAATTCTTTCAATTTAGCGGGAACAATAAACTCGGGATTGTTCGGATCCTCTTTCTGCATAATTCCCTCGATGGTGGTGTAGTACTTATAATGTACCGCGTCCGCCGCATCATAACCTTTTACCTGGCCGTAGGTGAGGCGCATGGTGAAGTTGGCATCCGGATAAAATTTCTTGTCCTTTTCCATTTGCATCAGTGCGGCAAGGAACAGACGATTTCCACGATTTAATTGTTCCGTGGCCTTTTTGGTTTGTTCCTTGTTTTTATTGTAGCTCGCGATAAATGCTTGCATGGCCACATATACGGGATCCTTTTCCAACACCTCTGCCTCGGGTTTATCCAGGAAGCTCATCAGCTTATGTTGGTCGCTGAAAATGGTTTTGCTATATACCTTTTCCGCCATTTTGTTGAAGTCAAGTTTATATTGACTTACGGCATCAATTAATAATTGCGGTTGTTGGTCTTGCACCACATTCTTCGAATACATCGCCATCATTTTTGCCCATACGGCTTTATCCACCTCCACATTATAGTCTTTATAAAACTTATCCGCTTTCTTTTTCAGCTTGGCGGTCATTTTAGCGATTTTCTCCTGATCCGGATTCTCTTTTTTCAATTCATTCAAAAGACCTTTATAGGCCGCGCTGAAATTCAGCACTTCAGGGCCATACTTAATGGCTTCGTAATAATAGTATTTGGCCACCGTGTACTTGTCAATGGTCTTGTATGCTTCCGCAATATCACTTAAAGCACTACCGTATTTTTTCACCCGCTCGGGGTCTTCTTTGATCCAGGCCGAGAGTTTGTCCTCGGTAGCTTTTTTCTTTTCGGCTACGTGCAACTTTTTCAAGCCTTTGCTCATTCCGATAAAGTTTTTCCAGTAGTTCGAAACACGTGCATATTTAGATGCATACTGAATACGAACTTTCGGGTCGGCTTTCATGGCTTCGGAATAAATATCAAGTTTTGCACGGCGAATAGCGATGCGGGTAGGATAAACCAACTGCAGATTATGTTGAATTCCGTAGGAAGTCATATAACGATCGGTATGACCGGGATAACCCAAAATCATAGCGAAATCGTTTTCATGAACACCATCCAAAGAAACCGGCAGGAAATGCTTGGGCTTCATCGGGATATTTTCCTTGGAATATTCCGCAGGGCTTCCGTCAGGTGCGGTATAAACACGGAACATGGAGAAATCGCCCGTATGACGGGGCCACATCCAGTTATCCGTATCGCCGCCGAATTTTCCGATGGCTGAAGGTGGCGCGCCAACCAAACGCACATCGTTATAGGTTTGCATCACAAACATATAATACTCATTGCCATTGAAAAAAGGTTTGATAACCACATCATATCTGCCACCTTCGGAATTTTCGGAACGAAGCAATTTCACGGCTCCTTTTATCACGTCTGCACGCTGGTCTTCGGTCATATCATCATTTACGCCTCCCAAAACCTGGTCGCTTACATCTTCGATGCGAATCAGGAATTTTACAAAAAATCCGGGATTCGGCAATTCCTGCTCTTTGGTCATCGCCCAAAAACCATCGGTCAGATAGTCGTGGTCAACCGTTGAATGGGCCTGGATGCTACCGTAACCGCAATGGTGGTTTGTCAGAATCAAGCCTTCGGAAGAAATAATTTCTCCGGTACAACCGTTCCCCAACTGGATAATCGCGTCTTTGATACTGGAGTGATTTACACTGTAAATCTCCTCGGCTGTCAGTTTCAATCCTTCTTTTTGCATATCGGTATAGTTCAGTCGCTTAATCAAAAGCGGCAACCACATACCTTCGTCTGCTTTAAGTTTATTTACAAAAGTGGTGCTTAACAAGCCCACGATTAGTAAGATTAATAAATTCCTTTTCATAAGTTTGCTTGTTTTAATACTTATTAAAAAATGTCTAAGTATAGTGCTCACCCTTTTCAATACGGATATCGTTCACAATATTCCGGATCATCTGCTCATCTTCTTTGCGGCAAATCAGCAGGGCGTGATTTTTTTCGGTGATAATATAATCTTCCAGGCCTTGTACGACCACGAGCTTATTATCGGGTACGGTAACAATACAATTTTTTGTACCGTAGGTCATTACGTTTTTCCCCACAATAGCGTTTCCGTTTTCGTCCTTTTCCCGGATTTCATACAACGAGCCCCAGGTACCCAAATCGCTCCACCCTAAATCGGCGGCATAGACATACACATTCGATGCTTTTTCCATAATACCGTAGTCGATGGAGATGTTGGTACAAACCGAGTAGGTTTCGTCGATAAAAGCAGCTTCCTCGGGCGTATTGTATTTTCCGATACCTTTTTTAAATAAGGAATCCACCTCGGGAAGGTAGTTTTCAAAAGCATTCAAAATACTTTTCAGACTCCAGATAAAGATTCCGGCATTCCATAAAAAATCGCCGCTTTCGAGAAATTGTTTGGCCATTTCCAGCTCGGGCTTTTCCGTGAAGGTTTTCACCTTACGGATATCCTTATTTTTGGCATAAGTCTCATCTCCGTTATACTGGATGTATCCGTAACCCGTATCGGGGCGGCTGGGTTTAATGCCAATCGTCAGCAGCCAGTCGTTATCGGCCACCACCTGCAGGGCTTCGCTGATAACCTTCACAAACACATCTTCTTTCATGATGATGTGATCCGATGGAGCCACCACAATGCGTGCATTGGGATTTTCGCTCAGGATTTTGTAATTGGCATAGGCGATACAAGGTGCGGTGTTGCGGCGAGAGGGCTCGCAAAGCACTTGGTTTTCATTAATCTGCGGAAGTTGTTCCAGGACTAATTCTTTGTATTGCTGATTGGTAACAATTAGGATATTCTCCGCCGGGCAAATTTTCAGAAAACGATTGAATGTTTGCTGAATCAGTGTTTCTCCGGTTCCCAGAATATCAATAAACTGTTTCGGATGCGAGGTTTTGCTCATAGGCCAAAAACGGGCCCCGACACCCCCCGCCATAATAACGCAATAGTTATCTTTCATCGGTCGTTTTTTTTAGTCAATAAAAGGTGGGGCAGGGACTCTATAATGCCCGTGCCACCTGGCGAATCTCGTAACCTTCGATAATGTCGCCTACTTTGATGTCGTTGAAGTTTTCGATGTTCAAACCACATTCGAAGCCTTTACTCACTTCTTTCACATCGTCTTTGAAACGTTTGAGTGAACCGAGTACACCGTCGTAGATTACGATACCGTCGCGAATAATACGCACTTTCGAATTACGGGTGATTTTACCATCCAGCACATAACAACCCGCTACCGTACCCACTTTGCTTATTTTGAATACATCGCGTACTTCCACGCTGCACGTAATTTCTTCCACTTCTTCCGGCGAAAGCATTCCTTCCATAGCTTCTTTTACCTCGTCAATGGCCTTGTAGATAACCGAGTAAGTGCGGATATCGATTTGCTCTTTCTCGGCCAGCGCACGGGCTGCCGGGCTGGGACGTACCTGGAAGGCAATAATGATGGCATCGGATGCCGAAGCCAAAACCACGTCGGCCTCGTTCACCTGGCCCACCGATTTGTGAATGATATTTACTTGTATTTCGTCGGTACTCAGTTTGGCCAAAGCATCGCTCAGGGCCTCGATGGAACCGTCCACGTCTCCTTTTACAATCAGGTTCAACTCCTTGAAGTTTCCAATTGCCAAACGGCGGCCAATCTCGTCCAGGGTAATGTGCTTTTGTGTACGCACGCCCTGTTCGCGTTGCAGCTGCTGACGCTTTGTCGCAATTTGCTTGGCCTCTTTTTCGTCCTGATATACCTTAAAGGCATCGCCGGCCTGCGGGGCACTGTTCAATCCGAGCATCAATACCGGAGAAGAAGGACCAGCCTCTTTCACCAGTTGGTTTCGCTCGTTGTACATCGCTTTTACTTTACCGAAACTGATTCCGGCTACCACGATATCACCGATATGCAAGGTTCCGTTCTGAACCAGCATTTTGGTAACATATCCTTTTCCTTTGTCCAGCGAAGCCTCCAGCACCGTACCTTTTGCAGGGCGTTTCGGATTGGCTTTCAGGTCGAGCATTTCCGCTTCGAGGATAATTTTCTCCATCAGCTCGTCCACGCCGGTACCTTTCTTGGCCGAAATATCCTGAGATTGGATTTTACCGCCCCAGTCTTCCACCAGGAGGTTCATATTGGCCAGTTCTTCTTTGATTTTGTCCGGATTAGCTCCCGGCTTATCAATTTTGTTAATGGCGAAAATTATGGGAACGCCTGCCGCCTGTGCGTGGTTGATGGACTCTTTGGTTTGCGGCATAATGCTGTCGTCGGCAGCGATTACGATTACCGCGATATCCGTAATTTTCGAACCGCGGGCACGCATAGCCGTAAAGGCCTCGTGACCCGGAGTATCAAGGAAGGTAATACGATTTCCGTCCTTCATCTCCACTTCGTAAGCTCCGATGTGCTGGGTAATTCCTCCCGCCTCACCGGCAATTACGTTGGTCGAGCGTATGTAGTCGAGCAAGGATGTTTTACCGTGGTCAACGTGTCCCATAACGGTAACAATAGGATTTCGAGGAACCAAATCTTCCGGTTTGTCTTCTTCCTCTTTGTCTTCTTCCTCCACTTCTTTCACGTTCATAAATTCCACATTGTAGCCAAATTCTTCGGCCACAATTACAATGGTTTCCGCATCCAGGCGCTGGTTGATGGAAACGAACAGCCCCAGGGTCATACAAGCGGCAATTACTTCGTTTACATTAACGCCCATCATGGTAGCCAATTCGTTTGCCGTAACAAACTCGGCCACCTTCAAGGTGCTCTTTTCCTGCTCCTGACGTTCCAGCTCTTCTTGCTGCATTTTATTGATCGCCTCACGTTTTTGGCGGCGATGCTTCACGCCCTTGCTTTTGCTGGTATCGCTCAAACGGGCCAAAGTCTCCTTAATTTGCTTTGAAATTTCCTCTTCCGTCAATTCCGGTTTCGGATCCCGTTTCTTTTTCTTATGCTTTGCACGGCTTTCCTTTCCGCTCTGGTCGGCATTGGTCTTAACTTTATCCTTGCGGATACGTTTCCGTTTTTTCTTTTTCGACGGATCGTCGGACGAAGAGCCCACCGGCTTTTTCTTTTCTTGTTTCTTCTCTTTCGGTAAATCAATCTTACCCAAAACCGTCGGACCGGACAACTTGGTAAACTCTGTCTTTACAAAGTTCTCATCATCTTTCGGGTCTTTGGTTTTTACTTCCGCAACCTCCTCCGCTTTTACGGCAGGGGCTTCAACCTGTGCTTCTTTTTTTGCCTTGGGCGCTTCTTTTTTTGCTTTGGCGTCCGTTTTAGCGGCTGCCTTTTTATCCGCCTCTTCTTTCTTCTCTTTCTTGGACTTTTTATCCGGGCGTGTCTTTTGGTTCATTGCATCCAAATCCACTTTACCCAATACTTTAGGCCCTTTACTTTGTTCGGTCTCAGCGTTCGGCTCGACAGCAACTTCTTTTTCCTCCGGCTGAGGCTCTTCTGCCTTAGGCTTGGCATCCTCTTCTTTTTTCTCTTTCTTATCCTTATCCAAGTCGATTTTCCCGACCATTTTTGGTTTGGGGATTTCGGTTTTAATCACCTCGGGCTCCTTGGCCGGCTCCGGTTCTGCTACTGGCTCCGGCTCAGGCTCCGGAACAGCGGCTGCAGCGGCTTCCTCTTCTTCCTTCTTCTTCTTGGCTTCCTTGTCGGCCTGGCGGCTGAGGTTAAACTCGCGCTTAACTGCTTCCTTTTGCTCCCGAAGCGACTTGTCCAACTGGAAATTATCTTCCAAAAGGTCGTACATCTCAGGTGTAATCTTGGTGTTGGGGTTGTTTTCTAAGTCGAACCCCTTTTCGATTAAAAAATCAACAATGGTGTGTGTACCGAGGTTAAATTCCGCGGCCACTTTTCTCAAACGTTTGTCTTTTCTAGTTGCTGTCATATTGTATTTTTAGACTTTGAGTTTTGTCGTAATTAAAATGAGATTTTCCGGAACAGAAGTTTTTTATTCAAACTCCTCTTTCAGAATATCCATTACCGAACGGATGGTTTCTTCCTCCAGGTCGGTACGTTTTACCAGCTCTTCGACACTAAGCTCCAAAACGCTGCGGGCCGTATCGCAACCAATGTTGCGGAACTCCTCGATAATCCAGGCGTCGATTTCGTCTGAAAACTCCCGCAAATCAACATCTTCGTTGTCCTCTTCGGCATCACGATATACATCGATTTCGTATCCGGTAAGTTTTCCGGCCAGTTTAATATTATGTCCGCCTTTACCGATGGCCAGGGAAACCTGGTCGGGCTTAAGATATACCTCGGCACGGCCTTCTTCTTCATTGATGACAATGGAAGAAATCTTCGCAGGGCTTAAGGCACGCTGAATATATAAGCTGGTATTGGTGGTGTAGTTTATCACGTCGATATTTTCGTTACGCAATTCGCGTACAATGCCGTGGATACGAGATCCTTTCATTCCCACACAGGCACCAACGGGGTCGATACGGTCGTCATAAGATTCTACCGCCACCTTGGCACGCTCGCCCGGCTCGCGCACGATGTTTTTGATGGTAATCAAACCGTCGAATAC
>CAYUAN010000102.1:0-5778 GCA_964442545.1 uncultured Prolixibacteraceae bacterium
TTTTTATTTTTAGGCTCCGTCCAGTCCACCTCGGCCAGGGCCAACATACGCGGCAACAGCATATATTCCAGATGATGTTCCGTAGCGATATACTCGGTCCACATATTGCCCTGCGCGCCCAAAATAAACTTTGCCTCATCATCATTCAGCTCCCCGGGAACAGGCTCGTACGAATACACCTTCTGAACGGTGGTATAACCGCCAATGGCGTGGGGTTCATACTCCGGCTTGGCCTGATAATGGTCGAAATAGCAGTGCGTGCCGGGCGTCATTATCACATCGTGATGCTGTTTGGCGGCGGCGATTCCTCCCTTGATTCCGCGCCACGACATAACGGTAGCTTCAGGCGCCAGCCCGCCTTCCAATATCTCGTCCCAGCCTATCAGCTTGCGGTTTTTCGAAATCAAATACTTTTCTATCCTGCGGACAAAATAGCTCTGCAATTCATGTTCATCGGCCAGCTTTTCGGCCTTAATCCGCGCCTGACATTTGGGGCATTCTTCCCATGCTTTTTTCGGACATTCATCACCGCCGATATGGATATAGGTTCCCGGAAACAAGTCGATTACCTCATCCAGCACATCCTGTAAAAAATAAAATGTGGAGTCGTTTCCGGCACAATAGACGTGGGTAAACACGCCCCAGCGATTGGCCACGGGCTGATATTCGCCCGAGCAGGAAAACTGCGGATAGGCCGCCAGCGCCGCACGGGAATGGCCGGGCATTTCAATTTCGGGGATAATCGTAATAAAGCGTTCCCGGGCATAGCGCACTACTTCGCGAATTTGCTCCTGCGTATAAAAACCGCCATAACGCACCGTGTCGCCGGTGGCCGTATCCGTTTCCATGCGCCAGGCGCCGATTTCCGTCAGCTTAGGATATTTCTTTATTTCAATACGCCAACCCTGATCCTCGGTCAGGTGCCAGTGAAAGGTGTTGAATTTGTAGCGCGCCATCAAGTCCAGATAATGTTTTACAAAATCCACCGTATAAAAATGGCGGCATACATCCAAATGCATTCCGCGATAAGCAAAGCGCGGCCAATCGTTAATCTCGAATAATGGAATACGGAAAGGCGCTTGCGGAGCCTCTTCGAGTATTTGCGTCAGCGTTTGCAGTCCGTAAAAAATACCGGCTCCCGTGGTAGCCGAAATAAGGATACTGTCCGGGAAAACCTGCAAACGATAAGCTTCGTCGGGGATACCCATATTCAGCTTTCGCAAAATAAGCAAACTGCTCTTTTCGTCCGCTTTGGAATTCGCGTTCAGTAATGTTCCGGCAAAAGCCGCCAACTCATCAAAAGCCGTATCCGGACTTTGCACGGAAAAAGAACCTGCAAAGTCAAAATAAGCATCATCCGATTGCTTGTATTGGGGATTGAAATTAATGGAATTGGGTTTGGGAATAATGTTAAAATCCGTGGAAAGAATCTCTTGTTTTCCGGGTCCTCCGCAGGCAAGCAACAGCAAGGCCATAAGCGAAAAAAGTACATTGCGCATTTTCATAATCGTAAATTTCTTAGTGTATTATAATCTTCCGGCCAAAGCTACCGTCACCTTATAAGTATGCGTATCTCCGTTTAAGTTAAACACTTCGACGAATATCACATACATGCCGATTCGGGCTTTTTGGCGGTCGTTATCCAGGCCGTCCCAGGTAATGGAGCCCTCGGATCCCAAGAGCTCGTTCGCCATCAGATTCCTTATTTCGCGGCCTTGGGCGTCATAAATTACAATATGTGCCTGATAGCCCGCCTCGGGAAATTTGTAGCGAATCAGCGCCACATCATTAAAACCGTCATTATCGGGCGAGAATATTTCGGGCTCGACCCATACTTCGCCGTCAAACTCGTTTCCGCTGACAAATTGTGAGTTTTTATAGGTGGGCGTGCCCGCATAATCGGAGGCCTGGGAATAATTGTCGCCGGTAGTGGCTGCCGAATGCCAGTTGCCGCGGTCGTTTGATGGACGGTCGTAATTCAGCCGCTCCAGGCTGATGCCTTCGGGGTCCTGCAAAAGCGCGTATTGCATTTCTTCATCATAATCCACACGGTCGATTAACTTCAGGTCGGAGCGCAGCAAAATCACATTGCCCGAAGTATTGGGCATGCTGATCATGGAAGCAATCTCAATCATATTATCCGGATTTTCCACATAATATTGCTTTTTTACTATGGCCGCATCGGTGGTGAGCACATAGTATTTATGGGGCAACAACTGGAATCCGTCGGGCGCCAGTTCCTTGATATTGGTGTAACTTTGATGTTCCTCGTCCCAATTGGCCAGGCGCAGGTCTTTCAAATCAACAATTTTTTCCGTACGGTTAAACAACTCCACATAATCCACGCCCGAGCCTCTCGGGTTAAACAAAAGCTCGTTGATTATGATATCATTACTATCGGGATAATCGGGCAGGCCGATGGGGAAATAATTTCCCGTATGATTAATAATCCGGTTTCCGGCACAATCCAAAATATCGCCGCTTACCACAAAATTGTAGGTTTTGCGGGGCTGCATCGCTTGTGCAAATTCCACTATGAGCGAACGATAGGCCGGGTAGTCCGGTGTGATGTTTTTCGCGATGGTATAAGTTTCCAGAAAATAATTTGCCGGAGGCGAAAACAATGTGGCGGAATCCATCGGCTCGCTAAAGAAAAGCTGAACGTGCAGCGAGTCGAGCACACTTACCCGCTCGGGGCGGGGCGGCGTATTATCCAGCAGACTGTCGTAAACGGAATTAATCATGCCGGGTGTTCCGCCCGCGCCCGCCTCGGAAGCAATCCAGTTTGGGGCGCAGCCGCAGGGAATCCAGGGACTGATTTGCTCCAGCGACCATCCGCCGTTTTTCTTGGCCTCATCGCGATACCAATCATCCGAGTACTTAATTTGATGCATCATTTTTCCGGTGCTGTCCAGCAGGATAATTTGCTGTCCGGCATTGGTTAAGGAAAAGGATGAAAGCGGAATAAAGCTGCCGTATTTTGCCATATCCGCCGCGGCGTTTTTATGGCCGACAAGCACAAAGGAACGCGGCTGTATTATGGTATCAGGCAAAGATTTCTTCGAACTTCCGATTTGCAAAACAAAATCTTTGAGATTAATCGGAATTTGAGTACGGTTGAACAATTCGATATATTCCCATTCGGGCAAACCCACCCGGGGCGAGGGGTCGGCCATTATTTCATTAATCAATACATCGTATTGCTCGGGATAATAAAACATAAAGGGAATATATTGCTTTGGATTTATATTGCCGGCGGTATCCTTAATATCATTTACCACCAGGGTTACCAGGCCGATATTGTTAATCGGTTTTTTTCCTTTCAATAAAACCCGGTCGCCCGCGGCAGAGGTCCACTGCGGATTGAACGGCATGCATGATCCGCAGTATGAGAGATTGAAATGGTTTGGATTAATTGCCGAAAGCGAATCAATCACCTCATCAAAATAAACCATCAGATCGCTTCGCGAAAGCACCTGCAAATCAATTACTTTAGGAGGAATGGTATCCGCCACCATTTGCGCCACCTGCACATCGTCAAAATAAACTTTGGTCGCGTTACTGCTGGTATATTTGCACCAAAGGCCAAACCAGCCGGTGGTGGTATAAGTTTGGTCTTTTACCGTTCCTTCCGCGTGGAAATTGTTTCCGGCCTGATCGTCGGAAAACAGACTCCAGTTAGCTGCCGTATCACGCACCACTTTTATGGTAAACTCGTTGACCGAGGCGCCGGTATTTCCGTAGGTCCCCTGAATAATTTTGGTCACATTCACCCCATCCTGACGATAGAGGCAAATATCGTCCTGTGTGCTGCCGAATTGTACAAAATAACCGTTAAGCGTATCCTTCAAATTCGCCCGGTCGCTTACCAGATATATGCGGCTGTGGTTGTTGGATGACGAATTAAAGGACTGCTTGATATAAAACTGCCAAACCGTATTGGACAAGATGCTGCTCGGCGTGGACAGATACGAAGTATCGGCCCCGGAACCGTTCAGTTGCAGCTTTTTGGTGGTGCTAATCTTAAATTGGGTATCATCCCCCGACCAGACGGGATTATTGCTAAAATCCCCATCCGAGAAATCATCCTGAATTTGGGCGAAGGCCGGAAAAACACTCAATAAGTAAAAAATAAGTAAAAGGCGTTTATGCATAGAGCACAGTTTTTGAATCCGTAAATATAGTATTTTTGCCAACTAAATCGAAAAGCAATTATTATGAAAATAGCCGTTGTTGGTGCTACCGGAATGGTAGGCCGTGTGATGTTGCGTGTTTTGCAGGAGCAAAATATTATTCCCGATGAATTAATCGCCGTAGCTTCGGAGCAATCAAAGGGAAAAGAGGTGGAATTTGCAGGCAAGCAAATCAAAGTAAGCGGTTTGCAGGAGGCGGTAAATCTGGCTCCCGACATTGCTTTATTCAGTGCCGGAGGCGCGGTAAGCCGGGAATGGGCGCCCAAATTTGCCGAAAAGGGCTGTTTTGTAATTGATAATTCGTCGGCCTGGCGAATGGATGAGGATATTCCATTGGTTGTGCCCGAGATTAATGCCGACAAGATTAGCCGTGATACCAAAATCATCGCCAATCCCAATTGTTCCACCATACAAATGGTATTGGCATTGCGCCCTTTGCAGCATATCTACGGCATTAAGCGATTGGTGGTTTCCACCTACCAGTCGGTAACGGGTTCGGGCATCAAAGGGCTCAATCAGCTAATGGCTGAGCGCGAAGGCCGGGAGCCGGAGGAAAAGGCCTATCCGCATCCCATTGATTTGAATGTGATACCGCATGGCGGCGATTTTCTGGAAAACGATTATACCACCGAAGAGATGAAGCTGGTGCACGAAACCCGCAAGATACTCGATTGTCCCGATATGCCCATAACGGCGACGGTTGTGCGTGTGCCGGTAACGGGTGGCCATTCCGAGGCGCTGAATGTGGAATTAATACGGCCCTATGAGATGGATGAGGCCAAAAAGCTTATCGGCATGATGCCCGGTATAGTGATGGTGGATTTTCCGGCCGGAAATATTTATCCCACACCGCGTTTGGCCGAAAAGCGCGATCAGGTTTTCGTGGGGCGTATCCGCCGGGACGAATCGGTGGAAAACGGTTTGAATATGTGGGTGGTGGCCGACAATCTTCGTAAAGGCGCCGCGACCAATGCCGTGCAAATTGCAAAGAATATTATCAGCAGGGGATTGATTTAATACCAATAAAGCTATTCGAAAATTAGTTTAGCCCCCACCACCCCACAATCCCCATCGCGGGATAAATAAACCCCATAGCGATATATTCATATTTTCACTATATTTGTTCATTATGCGCCCCTACAATTCCCTTAATATTACCGGCTTTATTCCTCGACTACGCGCGGCACATAAATTCACCGGCAAAGAGCGCGATACCGAGACGGGATATGACTATTTCGGTGCGAGGTACTATAGTAGTGAGTTGAGTGTGTGGTTGAGTGTGGATCCGCTGGCGGATGCTGCACCAGGCTGGACGCCATATCGTTATGGATTAAATAATCCTATAAATTTTACAGATCCAACTGGAATGTTAGAATCTACTCATACAGACGAAGATGGAAATGTTATAGCTGTGTATAATGCATGGTGATAATGGGGTATATAAACACAAAAATAAAGATTTAAAAGATTTTGATTCTAAAAAAATGTCATTAACGACAATTGGAGCAGAGAAAATGGGGGAGACTGAGTATTGGGATGAGTTTGTTAATCCAGGAACAAAAAAAGAAGAAGGTAGAATTTTATT
>CAYUAN010000103.1:0-3025 GCA_964442545.1 uncultured Prolixibacteraceae bacterium
CTCGAAAATTCCATGCTGGAAAATACCAAGGAAAATCTACGAATTCTGCACCCGCTGCCACGGGTAAACGAGATTTCGGAAGATGTGGACACCAATAATAAAGCCTACTATTTTCAGCAGGCCGAAAACGGAGTGTATGTACGTCAAGCCCTGTTGGCTTCAATTTTAGGACTTAAATAATAAGGAGGTAAGATTATGACAAAGAAAAAAGAATTAAGTGTTTCGGCAATTGAAAACGGAACGGTGATCGACCATATCCCCCAAGGCCATGTATTGCAGGTAATGAGCATCCTGAATCTGGAAAATTTTGACGACCAGATTTATTTCGGGGCCAACCTCGACAGTAAGAAGTACGGCAAAAAGGGTATCATAAAAGTAAGTAACCGTTACTTTAAGAGTAACGAAATCAATAAAATATCGTTGGTTGCGCCAACGGCCACACTGATTGAAATCAAGGATTACGAAGTGGTGCGTAAAAGCGGTGTAAAAATTCCGGATGAAGTGCGCGAGATTGCTAAGTGTATCAATCCCAAATGCATTACCAATAACGAGTTTGTTCCAACCCGCTTTAAGGTAATTGACAAAGAGGATTTGAAACTGAAATGCCATTATTGTGAGAAAATCACCAAAAAAGAGAATATTCAGTTTATATAAATAATAGCAAATTAGAGGAAAAGGAGTTGAAGCTCCTTTTCTTCTTTTTAAAATAAAAGTTATGAAAAAGAATGTTTTATTGATGTTTGTCGCCATGATATTAGGCGGCAATGCTTTCTCCCAAAGTAAGGACAAAGCGGAATTTAAAGAGTATGAACCTGGATTTTACCAAAATTTCATCCTGAAAGATGTACAGGCTGTGGAAAAGAAACAGCAGGAGCATAAAATGGATAAGCGGTTTATTATGGACCAGTCGGGTATGGACTTGCCCAACAAGATGTCGTTTTACAAAGAGCATACCTATTGGCATATGCCAACCACTTCGCAGGGAAATACCGGAACCTGCTGGTGCTTTTCCACCACCTCATTTTACGAGTCAGAGGTATATCGCCTTTATAAAAAAGAGGTGAAAATCTCGGAGATGTTCACCGTATATTGGGAGTATGTGGAGAAAGCCAGGGCCTTTGTGCAAAAGCGCGGGCATTCTAATTTTAGCGAAGGTTCCGAAGGAAATGCCGTTACCCGTATTTATAAAAAGTACGGAGCCGTTCCGCGTGAGGCGTATGACGGACTTATTGACGGCCGTAAGTTTTATGATCATTCAAAGATGTTTGCCGAGATGAACGGCTTTTTACAGAGTTTGAAAAAGAGCAATAACTGGAATGAAGATATGACCGTGGAAACCATCAAGTCGATTATGAATCACTATATGGGCGTTCCGCCGGCCGAGTTTGATTATAAAGGAGCGCATTATTCTCCGGAAAGCTTTCTGAAGGATTATCTGCAATTGAATATGGATGATTACGTGGAAGTGCTGTCGTATATGCAGCAACCCTATTGGCAACAAGTGGAATATGAGGTGCCCGACAACTGGTGGCATTCCAAAGAATATTATAATGTGCCTCTGGATGTATATATGAAAATCGTGCAAAAGGCCATCGAAGAAGGCTATACGATGAGCATTGGCGGTGATGTATCGGAAGCCGGATTCTCGCGCCAAACAAATTGTGCCCTCATCCCCGATTTTGATATTCCGTCAAAATATATTGACGAAAAAGCCCGTCAGTTCCGCTTTTCAAACGGAACCACTACCGACGACCACGGTATGCATTTGGTAGGCTATTACAAAGATAAGGATGGCAATTTCTGGTATTTGATTAAAGATTCCAGTTCGGGATCGCGTAATATCGATCAAAACGCGGCGGAGTTTGGTTATTATTTCTTTAGCAACGATTATGTAAAGCTAAAGATGATGGGCATTACCGTGCATAAGGATATGTTGAAAGACTATATGAAGAAGTTTCAAAACTGATTCATTGAGCCTTAACAAAATGAAAAGCCCGGCAAATTAATGTCGGGCTTTTCAATTATAAGTTTTTTTGTTTTACTGAATCATCAAGCGTCCGCTCTTAAGTACGCGATCGTTTTGATAAACTTCATAAAAATATTGTCCGCGAGACAAATCATCACGATAAATCTCAATACCATCCTGTACAGCCCGATAGCGCAAATGCACTTCCCTGCCCTGCAAATCGTAAAGCCGTACATTTAGTTGTCCGGTATTTACTCCTTGTAGTGTAATAAAAGCTTTATCGTGCATCGGATTTGGGAATACCTCCACTATCTCATCAGCCGGGATTTCTTCGATACCGATGGTGGATTTAATATAAATATCCTCACAATAAGTATCGCTGCCCGCCGAATTGGTCGCCGTCAGGCAAACATGGAATGTACCGCCGGCGGCGGGGAAAGTATGTACGGGGTTTGAATGGTGCTGGTCGCTCCGTTATCGTCAAAATCCCAAAGCCACTGATTGGGAATATTGGTAGAACTGTCGGTAAAGAATATTGCGGGGCTTAATGATGAATCCACCACAAATAAAGCGGTCGGTGGTTGTGCGGTAAGCGTAATGCTTTGAGCGGTTGAGTCATAATATCCGCAACTGGCATTTCCGACTTTCAATTTTACGGTATAAGTACCATAAGCGGCATAAGTATGCGACGGATTTTGCATCATAGAAAAATTTCCGTCACCGAAATCCCAGTACCATGAAGCCGGTGCAGGATTTGTGGTGTCAGAGAAAACCACCATTGGCGCCTGTGTTGTATTGGTTGTAAAACCCACATTAAGCGGCGGACAATAAGGAGCAACAACCGCACGGAAGTGAAAATCAATACTTGCCGTTCCACTAACAGCAGCAGTCCATCCTCCGGAACTACTATAGGTGTATGAGCGGCTGGCTACACCGGGTTGTGTGATGGTTGCCCATACGCCACCGCTTGGAACCGAAAAGCCAATAAAGATTTCGCCCGTAAGATTACTCAATTGCGCAGCATAAGGACGTAAGTCAACCACAGTCATCGGGCTGGTA
>CAYUAN010000104.1:0-2012 GCA_964442545.1 uncultured Prolixibacteraceae bacterium
CCGGAAATTAAGCCCGACGATTTGGCTTCGATTATTTACACTTCGGGGACAACAGGCACATCAAAAGGGGTAATGCTTACCCATAAAAACCTGGTGGCGAATACCATCCAAGGATATTACACCTTCCCTATTACCGAGGAAGACCGTTTCTTATCCATTTTGCCGATGTCGCATACGTTGGAATTTACCTTGGGCAATCTTTTCCCGATTATGTGTGGTGCATCCACAAATTACATTACCAAACCACCAACCGCCGCGGTTTTGATGCCGGCATTGAAAAAGGTGAAACCCACCATTATGCTTACGGTGCCTTTGATTATGGAAAAAATTTACAAATCAAAGATTCGCCCGTCGCTGACCAAAAACGGTTTTATGAAGTTTCTGTACGGTATTCCGATTACCCGCAGATTGCTTCATAAAGTTGCCGCCAAGCAACTGCACGCGACATTTGGCGGCGCATTGAATTTTTACGGAATCGGCGGAGCCAAACTCGACCGCGATGTGGAGACTTTTCTTTACGAGGGTAAATTCCCTTATGCCATCGGCTACGGTTTGACGGAGACTTCACCGCTTGCCGCCGGAACAACACCCGGAAAATGCCGCATTGGTTCTACCGGTCCTGCCGTGCATGGCGTTACCATTAAAATTATGAATCCGGATAAAAACGGTGAAGGCGAAATCGTACTCTACGGCCCGAATGTGATGAAGGGATATTACAAGGCGGACGACCTGAATAAAGAAGTATTTACCGAGGATGGCGGTTTTAAAACCGGGGATACGGGAATTTTGGATAAAGACGGTTATCTGTTTATCAAAGGGCGGATTAAGAATATGATTCTCGGCCCGGGCGGTGAAAATATTTTCCCCGAAGAAATTGAAGCCGCAATTAATAAGAGTGAATGGGTGCTGGAATCGCTGGTATATGAATTGAAAGGAAAGATTGTGGCCCGCGTGGAAATAAATCAGGAAGAATTGAATAAACATTTGGCCAATTTCAAAGGCAAAGCCAATGAGATGGAAGCCGAGGTGAACCGCATCCTAAACAATATTAAAAGCTCGGTAAATCAGGAGGTGCATAAATTTGCACGGCTGAGTAATATCTTCCAACAAAAGGAACCCTTTGTAAAAACGCCCACCAAAAAGATTAAGCGTTATCTGTATAAAGACAAAGGGCCGGACGAAAATCCGGTGGACGACAGCAAGGATCAGGAAAATAAGGAAAGCGTTTAACCAACAGGATGACATAAAAAAAACTCGGAATTGAAATTCCGAGTTTTTTTTGTGTGTATATTAACTACTTAGCGCAGATCCACCACATCGGCGTCGGGATATTTCTTAACGTCCATTTTGAAATAATTATCCGTCACATCCACATCGGGTGTAAATTTATCAATGGTATAAGTATAAGTAATATTATCCTTACTGTAAACCGTTCCGCTATGCACCTGATAGGTTTTCACATCAATCATCAGGCGAATCTTATAAAATGATTTTCCTTTCAAGGGATACAAATCAATAATGTAGTAATCTTTACCCTCCACTTTGGCGGTTTTGATTAACTTCGAACGATAGTTGTCATCGTAAGATGTCAATAATTTCCCGGGATTAAAAGCATCATCTTCCTTGCTTACATTGCTGATTTGAATTTCTTCGGCATCAGGATCGTATGACCACATGGTTTGTCCGTCGCTGATAATGGTACGGCCCATAAATTCCAGGTTAAACTTATCACCTTGCATCACCACGGTTCCTTTCAAACTCTCGTCAATATCATGCGCTTTGTCCACCATGCGATAGGTGAACTCAAATTTCATATTCTTAAAATCCTTCGCTTTCGCGCTAACTTTATTCAGGATTTCACGGGCTTTTTTATCATCCACTTGCGCATTGCTGATGCTGATAAAGCCGAAAATCAGGGCTAATGTTATAATTACTGTCTTCTTCATAATTTCAATTTCTGTTCTTATTCTTTATTTGGATTGTTCAGGTCTTCCAAAAACTGTTCCAAATAA
>CAYUAN010000105.1:0-10563 GCA_964442545.1 uncultured Prolixibacteraceae bacterium
GTCATCGTGCCTTATTTATTCAACTTATTGTCAAGTTCGCCTTCGCCCCTCGTCCTCTCGTCCCCTCGCTCTATCGCCCATTCGCCCCATCGCTCTATCGTCCCCTCGTCCCATCGTCCTCTCGTCCCCTCGCCCTTTCTCTCCATCACTTCCCATCCAATCCATCCCAGCCTTGCGCCTTAATCGGAGTCGAAACCCCGTTTTTGGTAATCAGATTAATTCCCGCGGATAATTCCGTAATATGGCCAATCACCGTAATTCCCGGCGAATGCTCGATTTTCTCATAATCATCCGGCTTAATGGTAAACAGCAGTTCGTAATCTTCCCCGCCGTTCAGGGTGTAGGTAGTCGGGTCCATATTGAAACTGCGCGCCGTGTCCCAGGTCAGTTGGTCAATGGGAATTTTATCTTCGTACAGCGTAGCCCCGACATGCGATTTCTTACAAATATGTTTCAGTTCCGAAGCCAGACCGTCGGAAATATCAATCATCGAAGTAGGTTTTATTTCCAAATCCTCCAATGTCTTTACGATATCCACACGGGCCTCGGGTTTCAGATGCCGCTCCAGGATATAGTCGTACCCTTCCAGTTCGGGCTGCATCTCGGGATTAGCTTTGAACACCGTCTTTTCGCGTTCCAGAATCATCAGCCCGGCATAGGCCGCACCCAGATCCCCGGAAACACAAATCAGATCATTCACCTGCGCCCCTTTGCGATACACTATTTTGTCCTCATCGGCAAAACCGATTACCGTAATATTAATCACCAGTCCGGCCGCGCTGGAAGTGGTGTCGCCTCCAACTAAATCGACTTTATAATTTTTGCAGGCGGCTTTAATGCCTTTGTAAATCTCATTTACGGCTTCCACCGAAAAACGATTGGATATAGCGATGCTGACCACAATTTGCGTGGGAATGGCGTTCATGGCGGCGATATCCGAAAGATTGACTACCACGGCTTTATAGCCCAGATGTTTCAGCGGGGCAAAAGTCAGGTCGAAGTGAATGCCTTCGGTCAGAATATCGGTGCTGATAAGTACTTTTTTGCCCTTGGCATCCAGCACGGCGGCATCGTCGCCCACCCCCAAAACACTGCTGTCTTGTTCCAGTATAATATCTTTGGTCAGCTGCTCTATTAAACCAAACTCTCCCATTGAGGAGAGTTCAGTTCGTGAATTTTTTGATCGGTCTTCAAACATAGTTTATAAGTCCAGTTTTTTGCGAATAGCTTTCGGAATGGCATCTTTGTGTATCATAATCGACATGGTTTTATATGCCACAAAGGCGTCCGAGGCGTAAAAATATCCTTTGTATTTCTGATCGGTACCCCAGGAATTTTTCACCTTGAAGTAATGATTTCCGTTTTGGTCTTTGGCCGAACCGACCAACAACATTCCGTGGTCGTCGGTGGTTTGGTAATTGTCAAAGGCCTTTTGGCGCATCTCCTGTGTAATTTTCTTCTCCGTGCGCGGACCGTCAAAGCTATACAGCATCTTGCGTTTCTCGGCAGGAGTCAGGGTTTCCCATTTCGACTGCTCCGTATCATTCATTTTGGACTCGTCATCCTCGGGAACGATGGCCACCCCTTTGCGCCAGTCAAATCCTTTTTCACTTACGTCGGCGGCCCAGGCCACGGTATATCCGTTGTCGATGGCATTATTAATCACCTCCATCATTTCGTTTAAGGGCAGATTATAAACCTCGCCCCAGGCCCAGTTGTCCGGAACTTCCAAAACAAAGGGCTTGTAAAACGGATGATGAGTGTAAGAAGTAATCATCACATAATCATCCATATCCAGCCCCATATAATCGTCCGCGAAGCTGCGTGGCGTATATTCTTTTCCTTCGTAGGTAAACTTCTCGGGAATTTCGCCCAAATAGGCATTTAACACTCCGGCGATGGCCAAAGGCCAAACGGGAGTCAGTTTTTTATTAGGATTTTTGATGATGGTTTTCATCATAGACAGCAAGAGCGCGTCCATTTCGTAATGCACATGCTTGGGTTCGTCGTAATTAATACCCGGATAAACCGTGTCCGGCACCATGCCGTATTTGCGAATTACGGTTTGCACATCGTTGAATGCTCCGCCTCCGGCAAAATTCAGCGCACCGTGCAGGCGCACGTATTTAATGGCCTTGTCGTAATAAACATGCCATACCGAAAACATGGGGGACAGGTCGGTGGCCGGTTTTCCCTCGCGCATCATCTCCGCTTCGAAGAATGCCATTCCCGAAAAACTCCAGCAGGTTCCCGAGCGGTACTGATTTTTTACACTCGTATGTGGAATGGTTTTTATGTCGGTAAACTGAAAACCCTTATCTGCTGTGCTGTCTTTGTCCTGCGCCCAAAGGCTTCCTGCCATCAGGCTGCTCAACAGGATGCTTAAAATAAACTGTTTCATTTTTATGTCTTAAATTGGATTAATATGTTTTAGTCACGTCTTCGTTTGTCAATAGAATAAAGTCTGCTTTTTTCAAACTTTCCTTATCCAGTGTGTCCATATTTTCCTGCTCCACAGTGGTAATAGTAACGATTTTCAGTTTTTTGTTTTTCCGCTTCAGATGCCAAACGATACCTTCGTAATTATCCGAATGGTAGGCCCCGTTGAAATGCAGGAATGTTTTGCCCTTTTCCCAATTCTTCAGGATAAAATATGCCATGGTCGCGTCTTTTAAGGCCTGTGCCTTGGCGATATTGGCTCCGTGCTTGCCCATCATTTCCTGCATGCTTTTGTAGCAAGGCAGATTTTCGTCATAATCAATAGGCAGCGGTGCCATATATCTTTTTGCCTCATCGCTGAATTTCTCCAGAATCTCAAAACCGCCGCCATTAACGGCTGCCGCATAACGACGCGGTACATTGGTCGCGATAAAAGGAATTTTGTTTTCGTAAGCCAGTTGCAATAGCGGCTTATAATCCGTCGGGTCGTTAGGCCACAATCGTGCCTGATTTTTGAAATATTTGTATTTCACCAGACCGCTCAGGTATTCATCAATCAGAAGTTGTCCGTCGGACTCATACATTTCGGCACCCAAAATCATTTTGTCGCCTTTTTGGGCAATCAGGTCTTTCGCCAGTTCGTACTCCATCCAGTGGCTGATAGCATTGTTGTGTAACTCGCCAAAGAAAATTACATCGGCACCGGCAATTTTTTCCAGCACTTTTTCGTAGCTGACCGCTTTGCCTTTTTTTGTAAAATATTGATAAGCTTTTAGATCTGACTTCATCGCCATCAGGCCAAAAGCCAAAAAGCTCAAAAGAATTAGTTTCGTTTTTCTCATGTCTGTTATCGTTTTAAATGTTCAGGATTAAAGGTGAAGGGCAGCAATTGATCGGCGCGTTCGATAATTTGAATATCGCCGGTTTCGCCCTGCAAAATTACTTTCATGTTTTTTCCGGCCAGATGCTCATATTCGCTCATTACCTGGCGGCATGCGCCACACGGCGGAAGCGGTTCGTCAATGGTACTTTTCTCGGATTTCACCGTAATGGCAATGGCGATAGCAGCCTTGCCCGGATGTTGGGCCGAAGCCGCAAAGAGCGCCACACGCTCGGCGCATAAGCCCGAAGGATAGGCGGCATTCTCCTGATTGCTGCCCAGAACAACGGTTCCGTCTTCCAGGAGCACAGCTGCGCCCACATGAAATTTAGAATAGGGGGCATAGGAAGATGTCACGGCCTTTTTTGCTTCTTTAAGTAATTGTCGGTCCGTTTCTTCCAGCTCATCAACTGAGCTGAAAATACGGTATTCAAAATGGAATTTCCTTTTGTTCATAATGCAAAATTACGTCAAATAATTCAGAGCAAGATGCTTTTGTCCCCTTTATCTGTGGGATTACGTTAAAGTGCTGATTCAGGTTACATTTATCAAATTGGCGGAAAAATAGGGTAAATTCATATGTGTTTGCCTGTTAATATAGAATGAGCTATCCACAGCATGTCCGGCTTTCGCAGGTAATTCTTTTGATAATCCTCCCGCTTTTTATATTATTTTTGCAACACAGGATAATCCCGAATACCCGAAAGCTATTCTTTAAAGTGCTAAAAATAATACCGGAATTTTTCCTTTAAAAGTTGAAAATTATAAATACAATAATATTATGGCAACAGCAGAAATTCACACCGAAAAAGGTGTTATGAAAGTTAAGTTTTACGAAGAAGATGCCCCTAATACGGTGGCTAATTTTATCAAATTATCGAAAAGTGGTTTTTACGACGGATTGACCTTCCATCGTGTAATTCCCAACTTTGTGATTCAGGGCGGATGTCCGGAAGGAACCGGTGCCGGTGGCCCGGGTTATACCATCGATTGCGAGCTGGACGGTAATAACCAGTACCACGACCGTGGAGTGTTGTCTATGGCACATGCCGGACGTAATACAGGTGGTTCACAGTTTTTTATCTGCCACAGCAGGGATAATACGGCCCATCTCGACCGGCACCACACGTGCTTCGGTAAAGTATATGAAGGGCTGGACGTGATTGATGATATCCGTGCCGGTGACCGCATTGAAAAGATTGTAATTGTTGAAGATTAAAAGGAAAATATTATGGAATTAGAAGGAAGATTGACACAGATTTTACCCGAGCAAAGCGGGCAGGGGCGCACCGGAAATACCTGGCGTAAACAGTCATTTATTATCGAGACCATGGATAGTCAGTATCCCAAGCGCATCTGTGTGGATGTTTGGGGCGATAATATCAATACCCTGAATTCATTTAAGATAAATGACGAATTGAAGGTGAGTATTGATATCGAGTCGCGGGAGTATAACGGAAAGTGGTTTACCAATGTAAAGGCCTGGCGTATCGAGAAGAAAGCCGATGCGGCTCCGCAGGCCGGCAGCAGTGCCCCTCCTCCGGAAGAGCCGCCATTGCCGGGCGTGGATGATATCCCCACCGGCACCGAGCCGACGGATGATTTGCCGTTTTAGTTATTTGTAGCTGGGATGCAACCGGCCCTTGCTTGATGGCTACTATTTGCTTATTTAAAAAATGGAATTCCAAGAAGGACACTTATATCATATCTATAATCAAGGAAATAATCGCCAAAAGATTTTTTTCGAGCGCGATAATTATTTATTCTTTCTAAGGAAATTCCAAACTTATATACTGCCCTATGCAGATATTCTGGCCTATTGCCTGATGCCGAATCATTTTCATTTGATGGTGCGGGTGCAGCGGATTATTAGACGGAATGCGACTCAAAGTCGCGTTCCGTCTAGTCGCATTCAGAAAAACCCGGACAGCATCAACAAATCCATCGGGATTATGCTCGCTTCATACACCCGGGCAATCAATAAGCGTCATGGTTTTACAGGATCATTATTTCGTAGCAAAACCAAAGCGATATGCCTGAGTTGCCCCGATTACATGAGCATAGCCAATCATCCGGATTATCTCGAAAGACAATATCCTCAAACGGTATTCGATTATATTCATCAAAATCCCGTGAAGGCCGGCTTGGTGAAAACCGCAGTTGACTGGGAATTTTCGTCCGCCCACAATTATGCTCAAAAGAAAAATAGTGAGCTGATTAGTGTCGAGATAACGGAATCGTTGTTAGAAATATAGAAGTATCCGTTCTAGCGCAACACCCGGTTTAAATACCACCACCGCAACTGCACATCCTTATCGTCGGTTTGAAGAAAGAGGGTTCTTTGCTCGCCGGGAATAATGTCGATATTATTATCGCTAAACCGCTCCGGCTTTCCGTCAGGGCGGACGAACCACAGATTGCGAATCAAAGTACGGCTTTCGATTTCGATAAGCAAACGGTGTTCCTTGTATTTATAGCGAGTGGTAATTTGAGGCGGTGTTTGGGGTAAATTCAGCTCTTTATCCCTGGCCAGAAAAATAAGTTCACGACTGACCAGAGAATCAGCGCCGCTAAAATATTCAGCAAGGATAAACTGATTCTGCGGACTGATATCCGCCGTACTTAAACGGAATTGCAGTTTTGATGCCGCCCCCTTTTGCAAGGCACTAAAAGAAGTGTCCAGCACACTAATTCCGAAAAAATCCATTACCCGGATACGCAACCGGGGCCGGAGGCTGTCGGCGGTTTCCGCGATTGTATAAATCAGGCAGGAGTCGCCCTGAAACTTATGTGCTACAAGATGAGTCCGGTAAATCCGGCGCACGGCATATTGCAGCGGTTTCCAATTGTTGTAATAGTCAATCCCCGACCAGGAAATCGCCGGCCAGGCGTCATTCAGTTGCCAGTATAAAGAGCCCATGCAAAAGGGCTGATTTCGTCTTTGCGCTTTAAGCCCGCGGCTGATTCCCTTGCTCTGTAATATCTGCGACAGATACACAAAACTCCCGAATTCGTCCGGTACATGGCCATACTCGTCCAGCATATATTTTTGGATAATGGCATCGCCCCGGCTATGTTTCTGATGGTTCTTCAATTGTTGACTCAGTATCCCGTAATCAGCATCACTGCAAAATTGTTCGATGCTCGAAAGTGCGGGATAAGACTGGAAGCCGAACTCGCTCATAAAACGTCCGGTTTTATTGTCCAGCGAATCGAAGGCGTGCCCGTCATGCCAAACACCCCAATAGTGCAAATCGCCCTGATAGAAACTTTTGGGATTTCCGCGACCGTATTGAGGCGAACTGGGCCAATAGGCGATGCCTTTACTGAAATTCTGTACCGTCTGCGGTAAAAGCGTATCGAACATGAATTTATAATTATCCCACAAGCGGGCAGAATCGGCGGGAGTATAGCCAAATTGCTTTTGCCAGCCCCAATTGTGCCAGGCCTCGGATACTTCATTATTTCCGCACCAAAGAGCCAGGCAAGGATGATTGCGCAGACGTTTTACCTGATATACGGCTTCGGCGGCCACATTATTCAGAAAAGTACTGTCGGCGGGAAAAACTGAATTGGCAAACATAAAATCCTGCCATACCAGAATGCCGGCACGGTCACATTGCGCGTAAAACTCGTCCGATTCGTAAATACCACCACCCCAAATCCGGATCATATTCATATTGGAGGCCATAATATGGTCCAGGATATTTTTAGGATTAGTTTCCGTTCCCGGAAACATGGATTGCGGAACATAATTGGACCCTTTGATAAACAAGGCTTTACCGTTTACACGGAAGTAAAAGGAAGTTCCCAAACTGTCTTTTTTATGAATCAGCTCAATCCTGCGGACGCCAATCTGTTGATTCTTTTGGGTGATTAGTGCTCCGTTTTGCTCCAAACGAATGGTGAAATGATATAAAAACGCTTCGCCCATTCCGTGTGGCCACCATAATTTTGGATTATTAATTTTCAAGGGAAAAGCAAAACCGGAGTCTTGGGATTCGCCAATTTGTAAAGGATATACCTGCCTTATATTATTGGTGGTATCATTGATAATTAAATTATAATTCCCCGCCTTGAGCCGCATAAACTTGATCTTTACGAGATATTCGGCCGACTCCGGATTAATATTTACCGGTGCGTAAAAGACATCTTCTATTTCCGGACTCCCGTCACTCAGCTCCAGAAAAACATCGCGCCAAATACCGCCTGCGGCAAAGCGCGGAGCCCAATCCCAGCCAAACTGATAGGCGGCTTTGCGCACATGGGCTTGCGGCCCGCCCGGATATTTTATGGAATCTAGTTTGGGGATTCGCGAAAGAGGCGGCAAAATTTCGACGCGTAAAATATTTTTTGCTTTTGCCCGGGCTTTAATATCAAATACAAACTCCCGGAACATATTGTCGCTTGTTCCCAGCAGTTCGTTGTTGAGGTAGATATTCGCATAGGTATCAATGCCTTTAAAGCGAAGTTTAATTTCTGTACTCTTAAGATCTCCGGCACTTAAATTAAAGCTTGTTTCATACACCCAGCTTTGGTATTCCACCCATTGCAATTTTTGTTCGTTAGTACCGAAATAGGGATCGGGGATTAATCCGTTCCGGTATAAATCGGTATAGATGCTGCCCGGGATTTGTGCGGGATACCGGATGCTGTCTTTTGTATTATGAAAGAACCAGTCAGTA
Source organism: uncultured Prolixibacteraceae bacterium (assembly GCA_964442545.1). Lineage (GTDB taxonomy): Bacteria > Bacteroidota > Bacteroidia > Bacteroidales > UBA1556 > UBA6267. Next base: position 8,005 of record CAYUAN010000105.1, read on the forward strand.
GAAATTTTTTGAGCTTGCCTTTGGGCATTTGCAATATCAAAAATCAATAACAACAATAAGAGAAACAGCTTCGGCTTAATCATATAAAACGAATCATTGAAAAACAAAAGGTAAAGATAGTTTTTAAAAAGAAAACGAGGAAAAGAAGCCTCTTCCTCGTTCTCAAAATTAACGATTATGATTAAACTTATTCGATAACCAAAAGTTTGATAATACGATCTTTATTATTATCAATAGACAAGTAATAGGTTCCGGCGCTAAGATCTGACAAGTCTATATCAAAACTTTGCATAGTACCGTTTGATTTATATAATTTATCCAGCAGCACTTTACCGACCATATCGCGGATAACAATATGGATTCCATTGTCTGTCGGATTAATAATATCAAGATGGGCTCTGTTTTTAGCCGGATTTGGGTATAGTGCGGCAAGTTTAAATTCGCTGAAACCGCGTTTTACAAATACCCAATCAAATGTTTCACTAGCTCCGTCATAGTCAACATTTCGTAAACGATAATAGGCCTCTTGCAAAGGATTTACATCATCGAAAGAGTAAGATTGAATAGTGTTACTGTTTCCTGTTGCTTTAACATGTCCGATTTCTTCCACTTTTCCTGTTTCAGGATTCATTCTTTCAATCACAAAACGTTCAACATTCCATTCCGTAGCAGTTTTCCATATGATGGTATTGACCTCTCCGTTTGCATAGGCATTAAAGCTAAGCAACTCAATAGGAAGAGTCCCGTCATCTGAAGTACCGGCAGCACCGCCGCCACCGCCACTAAAGTGACTAACAGTAAACTCAAAGTAATAATCACTACCATAACTACCATCCGACCATTTGGCATTGGTAACGGTGGTTGATGAGCCCGGTGGGCTATAGATCCATGCTCCATCTGCATCATAAGCAGTTGCTTTGGGAATATTGTTATGGCCGTTTGCCGGGTTCGGGTCATAACCGGAAGAGGATAAGTCATTAATTTTATAAATAGACATATCCGTACGATTGGCAATAGTACTTCTTCCTGCCGCAGTTAAGGCTGTATTTAGGTTGTTGAAATCGGAAGTCTGATAATAGAATCGAACATCCACATCACTAGTAGGTTGGGTAGTAGGTGTAAGCACCCAATAGCGATTAAAAACAACCCAACCTTGGAATGAGTTTACATATTTTGAGAATGTAGTGCTCGGTGTAATCTCACTTCCCCCTGAACTGCCTTCTACTGTTACTGTTGTAGTACCAAGGTCGTTACCATTCTTTTTAACGGCTAGTAGAAGATTGTCATCCGTGTAATCGTCAGCGGTTCCGTTATCATCATAATAAGTCGTCCAACCGTTATCGTCATCGCATTCGTAATCTGAAGTTCTTGATGTGCCATCCGTTGTCGGTACTGTATACGACTTATACGGGGCCCCATGATAATCTGTTGTTGCAGGCATGGTTATTACGCTCGCTCCCTCAATCCAATAAGTTTGTGTTCCGGTTGTGTAACTCGCATATGACGAGCCGACAACAATATAGGTAGTTCCTGAGGTTAAACTTACATCGGCAATTTTTGAACCGGATGCCCCACTTCCTCCTCCATTGTCATTATCATCGTCACCACCAATACAATTGGTAAGCGGATTAGCCGGGTCAAAGGAGTTTTCGTAAATATGTAAATATCCGTCATAATCCCAATCGGCCAAGATATTATATTTTCCGCTTACACTTGGGGTAAATGAATACATATCATAGAAAACATTATTTGAAGATGTTGATGTTGGGGGTGTTCCTTGATTTGCACGTTGATAGATTGGCGAACATTTCGATACTTTGCCATCTAATCTTGCAGATACTTCAGCAGTAGTTGAAAATGATTTTGGTCCAATCCAATTGCTCGTACTTCCACCGCCACAATTAGCCCGAACATACCAATCGTAAGAGGTGTAGGCTGTTAAACCGGTAAGGGTATGAGGATTGGAAGTTGTCCCGATTAATGTGCCGGAGCCTGGTGTAAATCCTGCTGGTCCGTATTCTATATCCCATTGCGTTGCGCTGCCGTTTTCCGTCCATCCCAAATCAACCGAAGTTGTAGCAATATTGGTTTCTGTTTGTGCTGAAGGATCCGGACAAGCGGGCGCCTCATGAATATCAAAATCATCAATAGATATATCGCCAGTATAGTCGCTTCCTCTTATTCCTCTAAACCGAATATGAATAGTTCCTGAATAAGCACTTAAATTGACTGTATATTTTAGCCATGGATCTCCTTGAGCAGATTGTTGCTGACCACTTAGAACTGCTGCAACATCATTAGTATAAGATGTTCCATCATATATATCAATATGCAAGTCTCCCATATTAGCTCCATACATATGATAGTAGAAAGTTAACTCAGGTGTTGTTAAAGCTGCTAAATTTAGTTTTGGTGAGTATAAATATGCAATGTCTCCCGTACTTCCACTAGAAGCTTCGGTAAAAATAAAATGACTAAACGAAAGGAATAAAAAGAGAGACTTCCTGAGTCAACGAATCTAGACTCAGCGAATCCATAAAGGAGAATTGACCTTTTGAG
>CAYUAN010000106.1:0-3302 GCA_964442545.1 uncultured Prolixibacteraceae bacterium
GATATACATATTGCGTACAAAAAGTTCATCATTCACAAAAGTGCAGTAGGCATCCGTAATATTGGCTTTGCCATTACGAATCGACTTAATCTCGGTGCCGGTAAGCACCATGCCCGCCGAAACCTCGTCCGAGATAAAATACTCGTAATAAGCCCTTTTGTTCTTTATCTCAATTTTGGATGCCATATCTATTATTTTCTGAGTACATCAAAATGCCCGTCGTCGTAAATGCGGATTACCGTGGAGGGTTTTGCCTGTGTAAGGTTATGACGTTCATAATCTACCACATAGTCCACCGATTCGAGCAGCCCGGGGTCGATATCCGCAAAAAGCAGGGGAGTTGGCTCGCCCGAATAATTGGCCGATGTGGAAACAATGGGTTTCCCCAATCGTTTAATCAGTTCCTGATTGAATTTATTACGCGAAACGCGCACGCCAATGGTCTGATCTCCGCCGATTAATTTCTTTGCCAGGTTTTTAGCATTATCATAAACGATGGTTAAAGGCTTGTTCCAACTCTCCATCAGGTCGTAGGCAATTTCCGGTACGGACTCCACAATGCTCTCGATATTTTCGGGCTTGCAAATAAGCACAATCATACTTTTGTGGTCCATACGTTTTTTAAGGGTGAAAATACGGCGTACCGCTTTATCATTAGTCGCGTCGCAACCGATTCCCCAAACCGTATCCGTGGGATAAATGATAATGCCCCCTTTTTTGAGGACCTCCAGTGCCTTATTTATTTCCTCTTCCATCATTGCTCTAGCGTAGCTGTTAAATCCTTGGTTTCTATTTTCATTGCGCAATCAAAATGCCCTTCCGGACAAGATATTTTTCCGTGCAAACCGCAAGGCCTGCATTCAAGCTTTTCTTTAAGCTCCACAATATGCCCGTGGTCCGATACCGGCCCGAAACCAAACTGCGGCACCGTGGAGCAGAACACCGCACACACCTTTGCATTGGTTGCCGATGCAAAATGCAAGGGGGCCGAGTCGTTAACAAAATTCATCGCCGCATCTTGCATCAATGCCACCGATTCGGGCATGCTCAATTGGCCGCACAAATTTATACAATTAGGACGTTCGCTTTGCCGAATAATTTCGTCGGCTAATGCGGCATCAGCGGGAGCCCCGATTAAATAAATCCGGTACTTCCCGTCCAGTTCTTTCAGGAGTTCAATCCATTTTACGGCAGGATATTGTTTGGTAAACCATACCGAGGCGGGAGCAATTACAATATACGCATCACTTTTGTACGGTGCGACTTTTTGGATAGCTTCTTTAGCGGGATACAGCCGTACTTTTACCCGGGCATCGGGAACAAAATCGCGGATTAAATCCAGGTTGCGTTCAGTTTCGTGCCTTTTTCCTGTGGCTGAAATCGTGTGCGGTACACTTTTGCTAAACAAAAATGACAGCGGATTTTTATCAAAGCCCGCCGTGTATTTCGCACCGGACCGGACCGTAATCAATCCGCTGGAAAAGAATCGCTGCAAATTAAAAACCGCGTCGTAATGTTCCCTTCGGACTTGTTGTATTATTTTACGCAGGTTTTTTAATTTGTTTTCTTTCTTGTTCCAAATCAATAGTTTGCGCAGGTGCGGATGGCCCTCAAGCAAACTTTCGTTACCCTTGCGCAACAGAAAATCAATTTGCGCAGCGGGGAACGCATCCCGCAAAGCCTCGATTACCGGAGTGGCCAATACCACATCTCCGATAAAGGCGGTTTGAATGATTAATACTTTTTTCAGTTCAACGGGCTGCATCGTGCAAAAACTAAATGTTTGATGTTGTAAAAATAGAAGATTTTATCAAGCAGCGCCGCAACACTTATTAACCGGATTTTGCACTTCGTTTGCCTGCGGCAACGAAAATCATTATATTTGTGAAAAAATCACGAAAACCTAAATATATATGGAGTTTACAATCAAGGAAAAACAAGCACTGAGCAAGGTGCTCGGCGATTTGATTCGTGCTGACGGAAAAGTGGATGTGAGCGAAGCGGAGCAGATGTTTATGATATTTACGCATTTTCAAATCAGTACGCAGATTCAGGAGGACGGGCGAAAACTGACATCAGAGCAGGCTTTGGAAATCCTCGGGAAAATGGATAGAGATAAACGGGCCGAGATTGTGAAATATATGCACGAAATGGCCGATGCCGACGGACAGCTGGACCACAATGAGATGAAACTAATTTTGAAAGTGATTCATCCAGAAAGGGATTTGAAAATTACTAGGAAATAACAGGAAACAAATTCAATAGTACTGAGTTAGGTTTTCTAATTTGTTTGAAAATCGTAGTGTTTAGCGCTAATTCTTTTCAAAAGATGAAGAATATTTTATATTCAACTTGTTTCAAATGAAATAATCCGGATACAGAAACTAATGTTGATCGAATAAAAGGCATTTATTTCATTACGTATTAACCTCAAATATTATTCACGCATCAGCGGCTTTTATCCTTATTTTTGCCCCCTCAAAAATTAAAACAAATACCATGGCTTTAAAATGCGGAATCGTTGGTTTGCCCAATGTCGGTAAATCCACTTTATTCAATTGTTTATCCAATGCCAAAGCGCAGTCGGCTAATTTCCCTTTTTGTACTATTGAACCCAATGTCGGGGTTATTACCGTGCCCGATGAGCGCATCAACAAGCTGGCCGAGCTGGTAAATCCCGACCGTGTGGTGCCCACAACTATTGAGATTGTCGATATTGCCGGTTTGGTAAAAGGAGCCAGCAAGGGCGAAGGATTGGGAAATAAATTCCTGGCCAATATACGTGAAACCGACGCTATTATCCATGTGTTGCGTTGCTTCGATGACGACAATATCACCCATGTGGACGGGAATATTGACCCCGTGCGTGATAAGGAAACCATCGATATGGAATTGCAGCTGAAAGACTTGGAAACCGTTGAAAACCGTATTAAGAAAGTGGAGAAGCAAGCCATTACGGGTAAAGACCGTGATGCCAAAATGCAGTTTGAGCTGTTGAAGAAGGTTAAAGATATTCTGGAGCAAGGCAAATCGGTTCGTGAACTGGATCTGGAAAAAGAGGAAGCGGCACTGTTGAAGACATTTCAGCTATTGACCGCCAAACCGATTTTATACGCCTGTAATGTAGGCGAAGATGCCGTGGTTGACGGAAATGAGTATGTGGAGGCTGTGCGTGAGGCGGTGAAAAACGAGCAAGCGGAGGTGATGATTATTTCGGCTCAGGCCGAGGCCGAGATTGCAGAACTGGACGATCCGGAGGAACGGCGCGAGTTTCTGGAGGATATGGGCATTACCGAAAGTGG